>JADLAF010000161.1 GCA_020848375.1 Ignavibacteriaceae bacterium | reverse complement strand
TCAGACTGCGTCTGATGTATATATTCAGGTACTTTGGCACAAAGTTTTCTGCCGCCCGTAATCAGTTTAACAAATTGATGAATGCGGTCTGAAGTGAAAATCCTTCATCTGCAAACATCTCTGGACTTTTCCTGCGGTATAACCAGATATATCGAAACGTTGTCCCATCGGCAGAATGAAGAACATCAGTTTGTTGTGTTTTGCACCGGCGGAAATAAAGCGGAAATGCTTCGAATAGGAGGGGTTATAATAGAACAACACAATCTCAGCCCCAAATGGTACAGTATCCCTTTTGTGATTTACCTGATTGTTAAAACGATAAAAAAACATAAAATAGATATCGTTCATTCTCACCACCGCTTTTTTGATTTCGCTGCTTCTTCTGCTGCAAAAATTTTGGGAATACCATCAGTTATGACGGTTCACAGTATAACCGAAGGCAGGAAGGGTTTAAGTTATAAATCTGATGTTCTTATCGCGGTGAGTGATTCAGTAAAGAAACATCTCGTTAATGTATTCGGAATCCCAAAGAAAAAAATTATTACTCTTCATAATGGTGCTGATCCATCTCTATATACTATGCAAACGAGGGAATCCAAAAGTGAGAAGATATTCACTCTTGGGTTTATCGGGCGGCTCTCTGCGGAAAAGGGAATTGATATTCTCCTCACTTCATTAAGAGAGCTGATTCAGGAAAAATTTACATTCAAGACACTTATTGCTGGTACCGGAGAATTTGAAGCAGATGTTATACGATTTCAGGAAGAGTTTCCTTCTGTTTGCCAATACAAAGGTAATGTAAGTGATATCAGCAGTATTTATTCAGAAATTGATATCCTCATTCTTCCCTCAAGAGTTGATCCATTTCCGTTTACCATACTCGAGTGCGGGTTATTCAATATTCCAGTGATCGCATCAGACGTTAATGGTATAGCAGAACTGATGGATGATACTATATCCGGTCGTCTGATTCCTCCGGAAAATGTTGCAGCGCTTAAACAAGCTATCCTGCAGGCAGCAAATTCTCCTGAAGAACTGAAAAATTGGGCAGGAAACCTGAGAAAAAAAGTAACATCGGAATATCAGATTGACAAGCACGTAACCTGCCTCTTTGAAATCTATAATAGTATGAAAAGAGCTGATGGCAAATAAGATTTCAGTCCTCGGGCTTGAGGTAGATGTGATTCAGGATTCAGAATTGCTTAATTCGATTGAAACAAATCTCCTAAAGAAGCAAAAATTTGCCCTCACCTATGCAAATGCCCACTGTGCCATGATATTCAGAAAATCGGCAGAATACCGTTTCTCACTTAGCAGATTTTCTCTCATTCATCCTGATGGTATAGCTATGTCCCTTGCCAGCCGTTATCTGAACCCTGGGGAGACAGTTCAGAGAATGACCGGCTCGGATTTCTACCCCTTTTTGATCGAAAAAGCTATTGAAAAGCAGTGCTCTCTATTTATTTTTGGAGATACAAATGAAACTTTGGAGAGAATCTCTGAACGAAATCCATCCTTAAAAATAAGCGGGATGAGTACAGGTTTTAATTTTTCAGAAACTCTCTCATCAGAAATCTCCCGTTTGAAACCTGACCTGGTCCTGATAGGACTTGGGGTGCCAAAACAGGAAATTTGGATTTCTGATAATTGGGATGCACTGCCTGACGCTGTTTATCTTGCAATGGGCGAGGGTTTGCGGGTACTGGCAGGCACAAAAAAAAGAGGGGGCAAACTTTTACAAAAAGCAGGATTAGAATGGGCGGTCCGGCTTTTTTCAAATCCGGTCAGACTGTGGAAACGTTATCTGATCCGGATGCCCGTTTTTTTATTTATGGTGGTAATACAAAAATTCAGAGGAAAGAGTGAATAGAATTTTTTACAAAGTTGTTTTAATCTGTTTAGCCGGATACATTGTACTGGTCGCGGGGGAGCCGTCTCCCAAAGTAACAGTAATTAAAGGCGGGTTTAAACTCTCTTTTGATCATGTTGGGTATCAGTCATTAAGCCGGAATGAAGGAAAATTTACAATCCGGGAATATCCTGAAACTAATGACTATTCCAGAACCGGAAGCCCCCGCCTGCCACAGTTTTCTTACACGGTGGCTGTCCCCGTTAATAAAAAACCGAAAGCAGTATTCATTTCATCAGAGAAGTCAGAATTCGCAAATTCAATACCATCTGTATATTCACGCCTTATAGCAGTGGGTGACACTGCCTATATTGAAGAAAAAATCTCTCTTCCATCAGCTTTACCGTTGAATCTTCCGGAGCGGGTTATGGTATCTGAAGTTTACCGTCTCCGGGATTTTTATTGTGTGGATATAACGGTCTCACCGGTTGAGTATCTTCCCGAATCAAACCGTATTATTGAACACACCAGCTTCGAGATACGTATTGAAACTGAAGGGGCTGATTCATACCCGCTTCGGCCGTTTGAAGCAGTTTCTGATTTTGACAGGTATATAGCAGATATAATTGTAAACTCTGAATTTGCGGGAGCATTCAGAATTTCATCACCTCAGACTCTTACGGATACAACCGGAAACTGGATAAACTATGGTGCCACATATATTAAGCTAAAAATAGGGAAAGACGGCGTTTACAGAATTACCCCGGCTGATTTGTCGGGACTGGGTGTGGCTGTAACCGGGATTAACCCAAAGACTTTTCAGTTATATGCATCCGGAGTTGAGTATCCGCTCTATATACAAGGTGAGGGGGATAATTCGTTTGACAGCCAAGACTATATTGAATTCACAGCGACACGTAATTATAATCCTGACTACCGTGTTCCTAATACGCAGAGCCAGATATATAAAGATTATCTGAATAAATATTCAGATTCTACTATTCATTTTCTGACCTGGGGTGTTACAAACGGCAAACGGATCATCGAGGCCGGATTTACGCCGGGGCTCACAGACACAGTTTCACATTATACATATTTTGAACACAGAGAAACCAATTCATTCTTTCAGCAATTAGGCGTGAACGTGGTTGATAACCAGAACCCTGAATTCATGCCCTATAAATCATTCGTCTGGAGCTGGATTTTCCCCGGAACACTTAGTCAGACATTTGAGGCCTCGAATCTGGTATCAGGCAAACTTGCATCAGTCTTTTTTAAGGCAGTGTCGGTTGGTTCACCCGTTACGAGCAATTCACACAATATCGCGGTTAAAATAAACGGAGTAACTGTTGACACACAGGTTGTAAACAGAAATGACGTGGTTGTTGCCGGAGGATTTTTTAATTCAATACTGGTTAACAGCGGTTCAAATACGTTTGGATTTACAAATTATGCAAACGGTCTTGATCCAAACTTCTTTTCTTATGACTGGATTGAATATGAATATCCACGCTCACTGATTGCCGTGGGTGATTCATTAACCTTCAGAATCAGGGATACCTTTGCTTTGCAGCCCCGATATCTGAAGATTGAAAATGTCACATCCTCAGATGTGGTGCTTTACCGTCATGGTGCAGATACAAGGAGGTTTGCCGGATTTCAACTTTCGGGCAGTACACTGCTTTTTTCTGATACACTTTACCCCTTAAACGAGTACTATGTAATCGGCAGCAGTAAAACATTAAAACCTGTGTTTGAATATGTTAAACAATTCAGAAATCTCAGATCGGATGCAGTTTCTTATAATTATATCGGGATTACCAACCCCCAGTTGGCATCCTCAGCAGTTGAATATACTGATTTTATCAGAAGTGAATATAATATAACAACCGGGTTGTTTTATACCTCAGATATTTTTGATGAATTCAGCTTTGGTTATCCTGATCCTGAAGGACTGAAGAGCTTTTTACGACTGCAGGCGGGTAAGGCAACTCCTCAGGTGCTTGACTATGTAACGCTGATTGGTTCCGCAAGTTATGATTTTAACCGGTATATATTTAAGCTCCGAGGGGTAGAGGTAAATCCAAACCTTGTCCCCTCTTATGGCGAACCGGTGAGTGACACCTGGTATGCAATGTTAGATTCTGGGTCCTATATACAAAACTTTTACATAGGGAGACTGCCGGCTAAAACCAATGCGGATGTAAGTAATTATCTTAATAAGCACCGTGAATATATGGTTCAGCGGTATGATCAATGGAATAAACGTGCATTGTTCTTCTCTTCGGGTAACGGAAATAATGAGCCGGAACTGCTTGAAATAAGAAGAGCGAACCAGTTTATTATAGACAATTACACAAACATCAATCCTTTTAATCTGGCTTATGATCACTTTTATAAAACCGTTAACCCGACAAGTGATTTTGGTCCCTATCCGCCTTCATATATAAGAAATTCCATCTCGGAAGGAGGTCTGTTTATTTCCTATCTGGGTCACTCCGGAACCAGGACCTGGGATAATTCAATTTCTGATCCTGACCATCTGCTGAATAAGTATAATAAAAGCCCGCTTGTCACAGATTTTGGCTGTTCAACAAATAAATTTGCGGAGCCGGATGTTGAGGCGTTTGGCGCAATGTTTATCAATCAGGGGCAGTCAATAGGGTACATAGGAAATTCTTCACTTGGATTTACTTCGACAACTCTTAATGTTTCCAAATACTTTTATGAATCAATACTCAAGGACAGTCTGGTAAATCTTGGCAGAATTCATCAGGAAGCTAAGTTAAAGATGTTTAACCGGCTTGGTTCCACCGGCGTATATAAAATATTTGCACTTACTAATCTGCTATCAGGTGACCCCATTGTCCGTATTGCTCTTCCTACTAAACCAAACCTGCAGCAGAACGCCTCCCAATTATTTCAGCTTACGCAGTTTCCTGATGAACAGAGTGATTCGGTAATCTTTAGACTGGTATATAATAACCTTGGCACCGTGCCTTCTGATACGTTTTCTGTCGGAATCACATACTCTTATAATGATACTCTGGCAGGGCGGTATATTTTCCCGAAAAGTTTTCCTGTGCTTACAGATTCCGTTACATTTTCAGTGCCATCAAAAAACAAACCGGGGGAACACAAGATTGAGGTAATGCTTGATTTATACGGAAGTGTGGATGAAATTTATGAAGATGACAATTCGGTCAGTTACACATATTTCGTTGCATCCCGCTCAGTACGTCCGCTTTTAACAGGAGAATTTTTCGGATTTTCAAGCCCCGCTGTCAGAACTCTCAATACGGTTTTTGCTTCAGCAAGTTCTTCAATGATATTGCAATATGATACTCATTCTTCGTTTCTTTCCTCAAATCTGCTGACTGCAACGTTGGATACATTCTATACTTCATTTAATCTGAGTGATCTGGTTTCTGGCAAGCGGTACTGGTACAGAAGCGGAATTGTTTCCGGTGATACACTTTGGAGCTCAGCCGCTTCATTTTATAAAGGCACAAGAGAGTATAACTTTCTTCTTGAAGATGACTATTCATTTATGATGCAATCACTTACCGGTGTCGGGTTTAATACAGGATTAAAACTAAAAACTGACACTCTTAAGTATGAAGTGGTTTCAGGGGGGGGTAATTTCAGTAAGTTTGGAAGCATTACCCTCAACGGAGTAAATCTTTTAAGTAATACTTTTGGCTGGGGTATGGGTCTTGCTGTGATTGATTCAGTAACACTTACCGTTGATACTGCAAAAACTTTTGACTATGGTTTTGATGTTAATGTAGCCAACTCAATGGCTCAGTTAATTGAAAGTCTGCCAAATGGAAAATATGTTGCAATCTGTGTTATTGATGACGGCAGTTCAAATCTGAATGCCCGATTAAAGACTGCAATCCGTTCTTTGGGTTCAGTTAAAATTAATAATGTCGGATTCCGGATGCCTTTTGTCCTGTTCGGAAGAAAAGGAGCTGAAGCAGGTACAGTTTATGAAAAAGTTGAATCAGCTTTTTATACCAATCTTTTATCATTTGATACAACATTCTATAAGGGTCAGGAAAGCGGAACACTTCTTACTCAGTTGATAACTTCAAACAATAAGTGGAGTGCGGTTTTCACAGGTTCAACACTGCCCCCCGGCGCATCGCTCACCTTCACAGGATTTGGGGTTAAGCCGGACGGTACAAAGGATTCACTGTTTAGTTTCCCCGGCAGCAATGCTGACTACCCGCTGAACGGGGTCAACCCGGATATATATCCTGCTTTGCAGCTCCGAGCAGACTTTAGCGCTGCGCCGGACGGAAGTTCCCCGGTGCTTAATTATCTCGGTGTGAACTGGGATGACCTGCCTGAGGTTGGTCTTAATTATCAATCAGTCAGCATTCAGAAAGACACCCTGCGTATTGGTGAGAACGCTCCAATCAGCATTACTGTGGCTAACGCAGGAGGTGCTGTTACGGATACATTTTATGTTGCGGCAGTGATTCGTTTTCCTGACAATTCAACTGATACGGTTTCTCATTTTCCTGTTTACGGAATTGGTGACGGCGAACGGAAAAAGTTTGTGATAAATTATTCCGGCTCTATTGGTCTGCAGAACCGTGTGCTTCAGGTAACGGTTGACTCTAAAAACACTCTGCGTGAAGTATTTGAAGACAATAATACCTTCAGTATTCCGTTTTATATATTGCCTGATACCACCCAGCCGTTTATAACGGTTAAGCAGGCAGGTAAGGACTTTTTTGAAGGGGAACTGATGCCGGCTAATCCGGAGTTTGAAATCGGACTTTACGATGCATCGCTCCTGCCCGTGACTGATCCGGCTTCTATTAAACTTTTTCTGAATGATGAAGAGGTTGCTTTTGTTCCAGGAGTTCTTGAGGCAGTTTACAGTACTTCAAACCCCAAAATGAAGCTTATTTATACTCCGGAACTTTCCTCAGGGGCATATTCTCTCAGAATTGAAGCTAAGGATGCCCTTGGTACTGCTGTGGTTCAGGGAACTGAAACCAGAACCTTTCTGATATCTGATGAAATGCGTCTAAATGATCTGTATGCCTATCCAAATCCTTCTGTCGGTGAGTTGTATTTCACCTTTATGCTGGGGCGGCTCCCCGAAGAAGCTGAAATTAAGGTATTCGCGGTTTCCGGGCGGTTAGTGCGTACAATTAAGCTTACTGCCGCGGATCTGAAATATGACTTCAACCGCGTTTATTTTGACGGACGCGATCAGGATGGTGACCCGCTGGCCAGTGGAACGTATCTTTATACCGTAAAAATAACGGGGGGTGGTAAGACCGAGCGCACAACTAAAAAACTTGCGATAGTGAGATGACTTCTGCAAACCAGATAAATGTTAAGTTTGCAGTAACAATTTGTTTTTTGTCTGATTAAGGAGAATTCCATGAAATTCAAGATTATGCTAGTATTGGTGTTTTTTTCTGCAATGCTTTTTCCGCAGAAAACCAGTAGCGGAAATGTAACCGGCGGTGTCGGACTCAATTTTATTGACGGAAATGCATTTTATTCCTTCCGCCTATCCCCCGATTTTTCCATCGGGAAGTTCGGAGTCGGGCTTGATCTGCGTCTGGATTTTGATTCAACCGGAAGCATCCGTAAGGAAAATTTTAACGATGCCTCAGATTTCCTCTCAATCATAAAATATATACGCTATGGTCAGAAAAAGGACCCGGTATATGTCAGTGCGGGGGTTCTGGATAACTACTCCCTCGGTCATGGTACCATTATTAATCAGTATAACAATAGTCCTTCAATTGATAAAAGAAGTTTAGGTCTGGCACTTGATCTGGATTTTGATAAATTTGGTTTTGAGTCAATGTACAGTGACTTCAGTCAGGGAGGTGTACTCGGTCTGCGCGGATATGTCCGTCCGCTTCAGTTCACCACGCTTTCGAAGGTTCCTGTTCTGAGCAAACTTGAAGTTGGTGCTTCATTTGCATCTGATTTTAATCAGTATGCCGGTGTGCTGTCAGGATATATTGACCCGGCTACTAATGAATTTGTATCTTTAAACGATCGCAAATCAACACAGATATACGGTATTGATCTGGGGCTGCCCGTTGTCAGAACTTCTATCATAAATATTGATTTATACGCTGATTATGCAAAGGTAATGGAATTTGGCGATGGTGCCTCAACCGGAGCAATTTTTACCTTTAACGGAATGAGTTTAATTTCCGCGAGTGTCCGTCTTGAAAGAAGGTGGATGAACGATCAGTATATACCGGCGTATTTTAACTCTCTCTATGAAATAGAGAGGTTCAGAATGGTCGGCGGAAATGTGGTCAGTAAAATTAAACAACTTTCGGCTGTTACTTCAACCGACCGCGGTGTCTATGGCTCACTTGCCGTGACTGCTGCCAATATGGTTGTTGTATCAGGAAGTTACCAGAGAACTGATTTTGACCCCAAAAGCGGACAACTTCACCTGCGGGCTGAAGTGACCAACGAACAACTTCCTTTCACAGTGCGCGCCGGATACGACAAAGTAAACATTGAAAACGAAGGCGCTATGTTTACCCTTGATGACCGCTCCTATATGTTTAGCGAAGTAGGTTATAAACCATATCCGTATCTGCTTGTTTCGATGGTATATCACTGGACTTTTGAACCGGTTCGTGACGGAAGTGATAACGTCCTTTCTTACAAAAGCCAGAAAAGAATTGAGCCAAGGGTTTCATTCCTGATGCCGCTTAATTTCTGATTATGAAAAAAATTCTGATTGTTGATGACGAGCCGCACATGCGGCTCGGTCTCAAAGACAATCTTGAACTTGAGGGATACCAGACCGATACTGCCTCAGACGGAGAAGAGGGGCTTCGCAAAGCACTCTCAGGAGAGTATCACCTCCTCCTGCTTGATGTAATGATGCCGAAGATGTCAGGACTTGATGTCTGCCGGCGGCTGCGGGCTGAATCCGTTCAGACTCCGGTAATTTTTCTCACTGCCCGCGGGGAAGAAATTGATAAAGTGCTCGGACTTGAGCTTGGCGCTGATGATTATATAACCAAACCATTCGGGCTGCGGGAGCTTCTTGCCCGCGTTAAAGCGATCCTCAGGCGCGGCGGTACAGCCGGCGCGGAAGATGATATATATCAGATCGGAAATCTCCGTATTGATTTTGATGGATACCGGGCTTCTGATAAAAAGGGGAAAGAGGTTCAACTTTCACACAAAGAATTTGAAATCCTGAAATTTCTCTGGGAGCAGCGCAATAAAACAGTATCACGAGATGATTTGCTGAATAAAGTCTGGGGTTATGAAGAAGCGCCTTCCACCAGAACCGTTGACAATTTTATGGTTCGGTTAAGACAGAAGATTGAAAAAGACCCCAACCATCCGCAGTATATACTTACCGTGCATGGTGCGGGATATAAACTAATCGTAAAATAGCTCCTCTCCGCCAATATATATGATGAATTATAAAAATGAGTTTGAACCCTTCCTTCGTCTGCTTGCCGATGAGAGCGGAAAAATTATCAGAAAATATTTCCGCACGGGAGTCCTGACAGAAACCAAACAGGATGACTCTCCGGTAACTATAGCAGACCGCTCCGCTGAGGAAAAACTGCGCGAAATGATTATGAGGGAGTTCCCCGAGCACGGAATACTTGGCGAAGAGTTTGGCATCCATAATGGCGGTGCTGAGTGGCAGTGGATTCTTGACCCGATTGACGGTACAAAAAGCTTTATTTGCGGAACGGTAACATTTGGCACACTGATTGCTCTTACAAAAAACGGGAAACCGGTCCTTGGCGTAATTAACCAGCCGGTTTTGAATGAATTTTTGATCGGTGATAATCAGACCGCAAAGTTAAACGGAATTTCGGTAAGGGTTCGCGAAACGAAAATGCTTGAGGATTCGGTTCTGCTGACAACAGATCACCTGAATATAGCAAAATATCGTAATCTTCAATCGTTTGAAAATCTGATGCGGCAGGTAAAAATTTACCGGAACTGGGGTGACTGCTACGGTTACTATCTTCTTGCAACCGGATATGCTGATATCATGATTGACCCAATCATGCACTTGTGGGATACCATGGCGGTAATACCCGTTATCAGGGGGGCCGGTGGGGTAATTACCGATTATTACGGGGGTAGTGCTGAAACCGGGGATAGCGTAATAGCAGCTTCTTCCGGGCTTCATCAGAAAGTGCTTAAAGTGCTAAACCCTGATATATAAATCGGAAGTTGATTTGCTCATCACATTTATTAAATCTTTAGATTCTTTCTTCTTTTCACTGAATATATTTTAGATTTTCTTGTGATTTTCCTTATAAATTAAGCTGACTATAATAAAGAACTAATTTATTAAGGGGGCAGTGGAACGTTTTTGCGGATAAAGACAGGTCTTCGCCTGCCGAAAGTGATGGCTTGTGAGTGAATTTTTGCTTAAGTTTCTTGAGTACAAAAGATTTTTCAAGAGGAGTACGTTGATCAGAAAAAGAAGAAGGAAACCTGTTCCTTTACCTTGCTCTGGCCTGATTTCAGGCACATCCAACCATTATGCCCTCCTTTTTAAACACATATCCATATCAATCCAAATTTTCCAGAAAGCATAGTTTTAGAGGTACATTATGTCCGAATATATTAATAAACTTATCGCTGATGTTAAAGCCAAAAACCCGGCCGAACCGGAATTCCATCAGGCAGTAACAGAAGTTGTTGAATCACTTGAAGTAGTGCTCAAAAAGCACCCGGAATACCGTTCTGCAAAGATTCTTGAAAGAATGGTAGAACCGGAACGGGTTATCATGTTCCGCGTAGCCTGGGTAGATGATCAGGGGGAAATTCACGTAAACCGCGGTTTCAGAGTTCAGATGAACAGTGCCATCGGACCTTATAAAGGCGGTCTCCGTTTCCATCCGTCGGTTAATCTTGGTATCCTTAAATTTTTAGCTTTTGAGCAGGTCTTCAAAAACAGTCTTACCACTCTTCCAATGGGTGGCGGTAAAGGCGGTTCCGATTTTGATCCGAAGGGGAAAAGCGATAACGAAGTAATGAGATTCTGCCAGAGTTTTATGACCGAACTTTTCCGTCATATTGGCGCTGATACTGACGTGCCGGCCGGAGACATCGGTGTTGGAGGCAGAGAAATTGGTTATCTTTTTGGACAGTATAAGAGATTAGCGGGCGAATATACGGGTGTTCTGACAGGAAAAGGTATTAACTGGGGCGGCTCATTAGTACGCCCGGAAGCAACTGGTTTTGGTGCTGTGTATTTCGCAAAGGAAATGCTTAAAACCAAAGGACACGATGTTGAGGGCAAAACCTTTGCGGTCAGCGGATTCGGAAACGTGGCTTGGGGCGCGGTTATGAAGATCAATGAACTCGGCGGCAAAGTGGTCACCCTCTCAGGCCCTGACGGATTTATCTATGATAAAGACGGCGTTAAAGGTGAGAAGATTGACTTTATGCTCAAAATGAGAGCCAGCGCAAAAGACAGTGTAAAAGATTATGCTGATAAATTTGGAGTTGAGTTCCATGCCGGAAAACGCCCATGGAGTGTTAAAGTTGACGTGGCAATGCCCTGCGCAACACAGAATGAAATCTTTACCGATGATGCAAAAGAACTGCTTAAAAACGGCTGTATGTGCATAACCGAAGGCGCAAATATGCCAACAACGCTCGAAGCATACAAAGTGATTGAAGACGCTAAGATTCTCTTCTCACCGGGGAAAGCTTCTAATGCCGGCGGAGTTGCAACTTCAGGACTTGAAATGTCTCAGAACAGTATGCGTCTGCCGTGGTCACGCGAGGAAGTTGACCGCCGTCTGCAGGAAATCATGATAAACATCCATGATACCTGCGTGCGTACCTCAGCTAAATACGGAATGCCTGGCAACTATGTTGCCGGAGCCAACATTGCCGGTTTCCTTAAGGTAGCGGACGCCATGATGGATCAGGGCGTAGTCTGACCAGTTGTGTTGTTTTCAAAAAGGAGGATGCATCAGCATCCTCTTTTTTTTTATATTCGGTCATGTTATTTTTACTGATTAACGAAAAGCGGATGCATGGATAAATTTGACAGCCACCAGCTTGAAGATATATACCAGAACAGGATAAAACGGTTTCAGAAGCTGATGCGCTATAAGGTGCGCGAAATTCTGCTGGTATCCTCACTCTATGACAGTTATCTCTTTGAGGAAGACGGCCGGCTGTATGAACTTATCAGAGAAGAATATCAGGTGCTTAATCTCAGTCAGGCCCCTGAGATCACTCATGTTACCACTGGCGCCGAAGCTCTTGAAGTGGTGGGGGCTGAAATAGATTTTGACCTGATTATCATAACGCTGCACATTGAAGACATGCATCCGGTGCGCTTTGCCGAAAAGATGAAAAAATCCGGCTCTGATACTCCTATCGTACTTCTTGCTTATGACAATAAAGAGCGCAAAGAACTTACTGACAACTACGATATCTCAGTCTTTGAAAATATTTTTATCTGGAACGGTGACTACCGGCTTCTGATTGCCATTATCAAATGCGTTGAAGATAAGCGCAATGTGGAAAATGATGCAAAAAACGTGGGCGTGCAGGTAGTTATTCTTGTTGAGGATAATATCAAGTTTTACAGTGCGTATCTGCCTCAAATATATCAGGAAATTTTCAGACAGTCGCAGCGTCTTATTCAGGAGGGAATAAACCTCACCCATAAATATCTGAGGATGAGGGCAAGACCAAAAATTCTTCTTTCGACTACTTATGAGGAAGCGTGGGGATATTATGAGAAATACAGTGATTATATACTCGGCATTATAACCGACAATAATTTCAAAAAGGGAGGAGAGCGTGACCCGCAGGCAGGCATTAAACTGGCGCGTGCGGTAAAGGAGAAGCACCCTGATATATCAATTCTGGTGCAGTCAAGCACAAACGAATTTGAACAGACCGCATATCAGATTGGCGCGGCTTTCCTGCTCAAAGGTTCACCACGGCTGCTGCATGATCTGAGTGAGTTCATGCTGAACAATTTCGGCTTTGGTGATTTTGTGTTCAGAACCACAGACGGTAATGAAGTAGGTAGAGCGTCAAATTTGCAGCAGATGGAAGATGTTCTGCGGGTTGTGCCGGATGATGCGGTCAAATATCATGCTGACCGGAATCATTTCTCAAACTGGCTGAAAGCGCGTACTGAGTTTTGGCTGGCGAACCAGCTTCGTCCCAAAAAGCTGTCTGATTTTGCATCAGTCAACGACCTGCGTCTGAAGCTGATTGAAACCATGGAGATATACCGGGAGCTGCGTCAGAGGGGGGTTATTACAGATTTCAGCCGTGAGTCTTTTAATCCTAAGAACAGTTTTGCAAGAATCGGTTCCGGTTCACTCGGCGGAAAAGCCCGCGGTCTTGGGTTTATTAATAACCTGATAAACAATCATCATATCAGGAATAAGTTTGAGGGAGTTGAGCTGATCGTTCCCTCAGCAGTAGTGGTTGCTACCGGAGTGTTTGACTCATTTCTTGATATGAATAATCTTGAACAGTTCGGACTGACTGAGGAAGATGATAAAGTTATACTTGAACGTTTCTTAAATGCACCTCACTTTCCGGATGAAATTGTTGAAAAGCTG
Source organism: Ignavibacteriaceae bacterium (assembly GCA_020848375.1). GTDB lineage: Bacteria > Bacteroidota > Ignavibacteria > Ignavibacteriales > Ignavibacteriaceae > H2-BAC3. Next base: position 21,686 of record JADLAF010000161.1, on the reverse strand, counting down.
CGCGAGTTTATTTCATTGATGCAAATGCCTCTTGCCGTGCGTTCATCAAGTTTGCTTGAAGACTCACAGTTTCAGCCCTTTGCCGGTGTATATCAGACCTGCATGATCCCGAATAATAATCCCGATCCTGAGACACGGCTTGACGAACTTCTGAAAGCAATAAAGTTTGTTTATGCTTCAACATTTTTTAAATCCTCAAAGGATTATATGAAAGCAACTTCATACCGGCTTGAGGAAGAAAAGATGGCGGTAGTTGTTCAGCGACTGGTAGGTGCAAAATTTGACGGTCGGTTTTATCCGCATTTTGCTGGTGTGGCAAAGTCATATAATTTTTATCCTGTAGCACCTCAGAAGTCATCAGACGGAATAGCTTATGCAGCGCTGGGTCTTGGCAGATGGGTTGTTGAAGGGGGGAACACGGTAAGGTTTTGTCCGAAGTATCCTAAACACCTGCTGCAGTTTTATTCACCGAAAGAGACAATGAGAAACTCACAGCAGGAGTTTTTTGCTCTTGATCTGAATTCAATCGCGCGGCTCAGTCCTCAGGTAGATGCAGAGGTTTATGTAACAAGACACTCACTTGATCAGGCCGAGGAAGACGGAACCCTTGCTTATGTTGGTTCAACCTATTCACCTGAGAATGAAGCGGTGTTTGACGGACTTTCGCGCAAAGGGGAAAGAGTTGTAACATTCGCTCCGATCTTTAAACATAAAGTGTTCCCGCTCGCTGAAATATTGAACCTGCTGCTTACAATGGGTGCCTGGGGAATGGGTGCACAGGTTGAAATTGAATTTGCTGTTAATCTTGAGCCGGAGGGTAATCAGCCGGCAGAATTTGCAATGCTGCAAATGAGGCCACTTGTAATCAGCAGCGAAGCGGAGGAGTTGAAGATAGGTCATATTAAAAAAAGTGAGATGATTGCCTACAGTGAACAGGTGCTGGGCAACGGCATAATAACCGGCATTCATGATGTAATACTGGTTGATCTTGATACATTTGACCGTGGTAAAAGCCGCGAGGTTGCGCTGGAAGTAAGCAGATTTAACTCAAAGATGCTCGCAGAGAAGAAGCCGTATATACTCATCGGGGTCGGGCGCTGGGGCAGCAAGGACGACTGGCTGGGTATTCCCGTCACCTGGGATCAGATTTCAGGCGCGGCTGTTATTGTTGAGTCTGATTTTAAGGATTTTACTGTCACACCCTCACAGGGCTCTCATTTTTTCCAGAATATAACCTCATTCAGAGTGGGGTACTTTACCGTGCATCCTGATAAAAAAAGCGGATTTATTGACTGGTCATGGCTTCGTTCGAAGCAGCCGCTTGAGGAGATGGTATATACAAAGCATATCCGGTTTGATCATCCGATTGAAGTGAAGATAAACGGACATAAGAGCAAAGGAGTAATACTGAAGCCGAGGGAGGAGTAACCTCACAACGGAAAGAAAAACCCGATGGTTATGGCCTGGTACTCCGGGAATGTGGTTTCAAGTGTGAATGCAGTCGAAACACCGGCGGTGATGCGAAAGGCGCTTCTGCTTAAGTCCGCCTGCTTAAGATCAAGCCCGGCTGATACACCGAAGACCAGTCCGGCAGACCAGACATTTACATCAGGCGCGCTTTTATCGAAAAGATAGATAAGACCTCCTGAGCCCTGTATATATAAAGCTTTGGTAAGCGGCTGTCTGATTTGCAGTTCAGCCGCCGCACCCAGAAGCGAGCCGTAATATTTGCCCGTGCGGATTTCGGGAATGAGGATGCCGGTATTTCTGACACTGATAAATGAACCGGAAAGAAAATACCCCGGAGTACCTTTAAAGCCGGCTTCAATTGAAGGTATTATGACAAAGCCAGTCTGTCGGGCACTGAGTCCGGAAAAGTTTGCAAAACCGACTGAAGCCCCTGCGGATGATAGATACATCTGTGCAGTCATTAAACTGCTCAACAATACAATAAGAATCAGTGTACGGTTAAACATTGAATTCGTTTTATAAATTATCGTGAGAACACATGAACAAATATATCATAATTTCGCTTTTTCTCATCCTCTCTGCTTTTGCACAGCAGAGTCAGAAACCATACGTTCTGCTCGTTTCTTTTGACGGATTCAGATGGGACTATCCCTCACGCGGTATAACCCCCACTCTTAACAAAATAGCGGCTGAGGGAGTCTCAGCACTTTCGCTTAGACCGATTTTTCCATCAAAAACTTTTCCGAATCATTACACTATTGTTACCGGCATGACAGCCGAAAAACATGGTCTGATGGCTAACTCATTTGAAAATCCGTTCACGGGGGAGAAGTACCGGTTAGGCGATACCAATGCTGTTCGCTCCGGTAAATGGTACTGGGGTGAGGCAATCTGGGAAACTCTTGAAAAAAACAACATCACCACTGCAAGTTATTTTTGGCCCGGCTCAGAAGTAAGAGAAGAAGGAAGGCATCCTTCATACTTCATGCAGTATGAGCACGAAAAGCCGTATATAGAGCGCATCAACAGAGTTTTTGAATGGCTTAGTCTCCCGTTTGAAAAGCGGCCGAAGTTTATAACGCTTTACTTTGACCGCACTGATACAAAGGGACACGGATTCGGACCAAATTCGGCTGAAGTTAATCTTTCTATCAGGGAATTGGACTCACTGCTGGGTATCATTGTTGCAAAACGTGATGAGTCATCACTAAAAGACAGTTTAAATATCATTGTAGTGTCAGATCATGGTATGGCTGAAACTTCACCTGATAGAGTATATAATGTTGAATCGTTGCTGCCGGGTATTAAATGCAAATTCATTGACTCCGGACCGGTTATGCTGATAGCGGCTGAGGAAACAGAGATACCCTCAATCATGGAAAAGCTATCTGCCCCCGGACTTCCGTTTTGTGCTTACAAACGTGAAGATATACCCGACTATCTGAGGATTAAAAATCACCCCTATTTGAGAGACATCCTTATCATTGCTGATATGGGTTGGTCGTTAGTCTCCGAAGCGACAAAGAATTACAGCTATGTGGTGCGAAGAGGCGGGAATCATGGGTATGAAAACTTTCATGCTGATATGCATGGCATCTTTTTTGCACAGGGACCATCATTCAGAAATGGTTTTAAGTCGGGCACCTTGTCTAATCTTGATATCTATCCGCTTCTTTGCAAAATTTACGGAGTAGAGCCCTCTCCAAAAGCTGAGGGCAAATTAGAACAAATCGTGTATATACTTAAATGACTATCCGAATAAGCAACAGACTATTATCGACAGGAGAAAGCAAAAGAGATACATCGCTTATGAAATATATTCTAATTCTGTTGATTGCAAGCTCCTCTTTGGGTGCCCAGAATATTCAGCGGTTTGCTGAAATCGGAAATCTGAAGACGCAGTCGGGGGATGTAATTTATGACTGTAAAGTCGGCTACCGTACCTCCGGGAAGCTGAACAACGACTCATCAAATGTGATTGTTTATCTCACCTGGTTTGGCGGTGTGAGTGAAAATCTACACAATTTACTGGGGAGCAATAAATTGATTGATACCACAGACCGGTATGTAATTCTTATTGATGCGGTGGGCAACGGTGTATCAACTTCCCCCTCACACGGTGATCAGAGAAACCTTCCGGGGTTTAATGCACTTACAATAGCTGATATGGTAACCTCACAATATGTTCTTCTTTCTCAGCATCTCGGCTTAAAAAGGATATATGCAGTGATGGGGGGCTCAATGGGGAGTATGCAGGCGCTGCAGTGGATGGTGCAATACCCTGGCTTTGCAGAAAAGTGCATTGCTTATGTACCCACTCCAAAACCATCAGTCTATGACCTGCTTTACTGGAATCTGATGCTGAATGTTATGCAGTCAGGAATTGACTACGATGTTCCGGCTAAAGTATATATGAAGTCTGTTAATTTATTTAACAGTCTGACAGGAAGAACCCCAGATTATTTTGTGCAGCACACAACTCAGGAGCAGTTTGACACACTGCTGAGCCGGTCTTTCCGCGAACCCTCTGCTGTTTTTACCCCGCAGAATCAAATAGTTCAGTTAAATGCCATGCTCAGGCATGATATATATAAACACAAAGGAGGGAAACCAATTGGGGATGTAATAAACGGAAATACCTTTCTGATAGTGTCAAAACAGGATCATATTCTTCATCCCTCAACCTCGGTGAAACTTTCTGAGGAAACCGGCTGCCGGCTGCATCTCTTTGACAGCGACTGTGGTCATCTGGCGGTTAATTGTCTGTTGGAGGAAACAAGGGGGCTGATAGAAGGATTTTTACAGAGATAAATATATATTAAAAAAAGGGCTGTACTTTTTAAGGAACAGCCCTTTTCAAATTTATCTGACTAACTGTTTGAGTCGTTTAATTCTTTCTTCCATCGGGGGATGGGTTGAAAAGAGTTTCGAAATTCCTCCACCGGTGAGCGGGCTTACAATAAACATGTGAGCAGAAGCCGGTTTAGCATCCTGCATCGGCTGAATTTCATTGGCTCGTGAAAGTTTGTCAAGCGCACTTGCAAGTGCTAATGGGTCATGGCTGATTGCTGCCCCATCAGCATCCGCGGCATACTCCCTGGAGCGTGAAATAGCAAGCTGAAGCAGAGTAGCTGCTATTGGAGCAACAATTATCATAACCAGTCCGCCTATGCCGCTGTCTCCGTCACGATCACTGCCGCGTGAAAACATTGCAGCCCATCCGGCCATCTGAGCCAGGAATGTAATGGCTGAAACGAATGCAGCCACAATACTGCCAGTCAGGATATCACGGTTTCTTATATGGGCGAGCTCATGTGCAATTACCCCCGCAAGTTCTCTCTGGTCAAGAACCCTCAGGATTCCGGTTGTAACTGCAACGGCAGCATTCTCCGGATTTCTTCCGGTTGCAAAAGCATTAGGAGTGGTGCTGTCCATAACATAGACCTTAGGCATTGGGAGCCGGGCATTATGGGCCAGTTCCTCAATCATCCGGTAAAGCTGCGGCACCTCCTGCGCTCCGACCTGACGCGCTCCATACATTTTGAGCACCAGCTTATCAGAAAACCAGTAAGAGCCGAAATTCATTACCAAAGCCATAATGAAGGCGAAAATCATTCCGGTCTGCCCGCCTAACATTCCGCCGACTACGATAAACATGACCATAAGGGCGGTCATTAAAAACACTGTTTTAAGGGTATTCATACGATTCTTCTCTGTTAATCCGGTTAATAAGACGATAACAAATTATAAAGGTTTCAGGGTTCCTGGCTGCCGCTAACTGCTTTAAGTCCGATAATCCCCACACAGATCATCCCCAGAAAAAAAAGCCGGGGCAGGTCTTTGGGATCATTAAACAGAATGATACCCATAATGGCTGTTCCTACTGCGCCGATACCGGTCCAGACCCCGTAAGCGGTGCCAACCGGCATGAATTTCATCGCGTAAGCGAGAAGCGCAAAGCTGATAATCATACTCACGATGGTAAAAACTGCCGGTCCCGGTTTGGAAAATGAATCTGAGTACTTCATCCCGATCGCCCAGGCGATTTCAAAAAGTCCGGCAATAAAAAGTATAATCCAGTGCATAGTTTCTCTTCTCCGAAAGAGTTTTGAAGCTCCCGTTTTTCGGGAAAGTATAAAGGCAAATTTACAAAAGAGAGATGACTTTGCAGTGCCAAAACAGGGGCTTGGGGGAGGAGCGGAGAATGGTTTCTCCGATGAGCCGCGGTTTGTGACTAGCGCTCAGCAGCCGACCGTTTGAATCATATATTTCGGAAATAGGCTGTCGGGCAAGTATATTTGGTAAACAGAATTTTCACAATTGAAACCGGATTCGTAACATGAAAGTACCACTCTTAGACCTTAAAGCACAGTACCAGCAAATCAAAAAAGAAATTGACGAAACACTCATCCGTGTGGCGGAGTCCCAGTATTTTATCATGGGGCCGGAGCTTGAGAAGATGGAAAAAGCGATGGCGGAATACTTGGAATGCAAATATGCAATCGGAGTCTCCTCAGGCACGGACGCTCTTCTGCTTGCACTCATGGCGTTGGATATACAGCCGGGGGATGAAGTGATTATGCCGACCTACTCTTTCTTCGCAACTGCCGGTGTGGTGGCGCGCCTTAATGCGGTTCCAGTTTTTGCGGACAGTGATCCGGTCACCTTCAATATAGATCCTGCTGATATCGAAAAGAGGATCACCCCAAAAACAAAGGCAATCATTCCGGTTCACCTGTATGGTCAGAGTGCTGATATGGATCCGATCATGGCTATTGCGAAAAAACATAATCTTTTTGTTGTTGAAGACGGCGCGCAGGCCATTGGTGTTCAGTATAAGGACGGAAAAAAAGTTGGTAATTTTGGTGATATCGGCTGCTTCTCTTTTTTCCCTTCAAAAAATCTTGGCTGCTTTGGTGATGGCGGACTTGTTACCACCAATAACGATGATCTCGCGAAAAAACTCACCATCAAACGTGTGCATGGCGGTCAGCCGAAGTATTATCATAAAGTTATTGGTGGCAACTTCCGGCTTGATGCTCTTCAGGCAGCCGTTCTCGGTGTTAAACTGCCGCACTTAGATTCATGGAGCGCAAAGCGGAGGGAAAATGCTGCACTCTACACAGAGCTTTTCACAAGTGCCGGGCTTGCCGCTGGTGAAGGGGTAACAGTCTTTGATGATAAAAACAAAGTGCTGCTTCCGGCTGCGGTCTATAAATCTGATTCAGTGAAGAATTACCACATCTACAATCAGTATATCATACGGGTTGAAAAACGAAATGCCCTGCGTGATTTCCTTTTGGCTAAGGGAGTGGGAGTTGAGATATACTACCCTGTGCCATTCCACAGACAGGAATGTTTTAGTTATCTAAAGTACAACATGAATGACTATCCGGTTGCGGACTGCTGTGCTAATGACTCCCTGGCACTGCCGATATATCCGGAGCTTACAACTGAGCAGATAACGTATGTGGTTGAGTCAATTGCGGAATTTGTTCGTACCTCAGATCATCTGCCTCTGGAGTGCAATCACTGCGACTGCATGAAGAAATAATTGATAGTGGACAATGGATATTGGATAATGGAAAATTGACATGTAACAAGTTTGCATAAATTACTAAAATCCTTTTGATTATGTTCATATTCTCCGCCAATAGCACGCGGATTAGAAAGGATGCTTCGCAACGCGGATTAGAAAGGATAAGAGAGTCAATTTCGTATGTCTCAATGCACAATGCATTTATCTCACCTGATGATCATTGCTATTATCAAAAAAAAGGCCGGATATAAAATCCGGCCTTTTTGTTAATAAATCTGATAAAAACAGTTTTACTTCATAAGCATTAATTTCTTTGTTTCAACAAAGCTGCCAGCGTTTATCCGGTAAAAATAGACTCCGCTGGTCAATCCTCTAATATCAGTTGTATTGAACTGGATTGAATGATAACCTGGCTCCTTGTTTTCGTCGAGTAGTAATGCAACCCTCACACCCATTATATCAAAGAGCTCCACTACAACTCTTCCTTCTTTTGGAAGGGCGAATTTTATGGTGGTTGAAGGATTGAACGGATTAGGGTAATTCTGCCCTAGTGCATACTCAACAGGAACTCCGGTTTCGTTTTCAATCCCTGTTATAATTGATACTCCGGATGACGCTGAATTCAGGACAACCGGATTTTCATTCAGGCGTAACTTCTCGAGTGTAACCTGTGTATGATTCTGTGTTGGATTTGGCTTAACTGTGAAATAGAGCTTGGCAATTACTTCACTCTGAAGACCATTAAGCTTATCAAGACCAGCGCCGGCAAAATAAATTTTAGTGCCAATCTGCCGGTACTCTTTCATGAATGCTGCAACAACCGGCTGCCACTGAATAGAATTAAACTCAAGGAGAGTCTCATCAAAATTAAATGTGCCTTCAAATGAAAAGATATTATTTCCGTTATTAAGCCGTATCGGAATTTCAACTAAAGAGCCAGGTGCGCTCTGCTGATCATTCATCCCCGCAAAACCGGCTGCTGAACCACTGCCACCATAAGGAAAACTGGTAACAATTCCGGTTACGTAACGTAGAATAACAGAAGCATCAAGCGCAGAAATGGTATTATCTGTCGTAACGTTTGCATTTCTTTGCTGAAGCGATGAAAGCGGAATGCCTCCGGGGAGAGTAAGATACTGCAACACGAGTGATGCATCAAATGCCTGTACCGTGCCATTAAGATCAACATCACCAAGATTTACCTGTTCAAGTTTCACCCAGCCGTTAACGGTATCGGCAGGAACCAGACCATTATTAAATACAACGGAGCTAAAGTTTAAGGGTATCTGCCCGCTTGCAGTTCCTAAAATCTTGAAGCGCAGCTTTAAGATAGTTCCGCTTTCAGCAAGTGAGGAGGGGGCTGAGGCAGCAAACCTGATGGTGTTACTTGCCGGATTAATACTGTGAATCCATCCGGATCCAGCGAGAAGAGTATTAGTAAAGTTTGTTCCAAGAAATTCCAGTTTGTCAGTGTAGCCGCTCAAATTAAACTGAACCGCCTGATATTTTCTTCCGGAGGGTACTGATACTTCAACCGGAATTTCAATCGTGTCTCCCGAAACTGCATAGACATTTGGAACAGAAAGTACATAACCATTACTGTTAATTAGTCTTCCAATAGTATTTCTATAAGAATTTGAAAAAATGAGTGTCCTTTTGTTTATCACATCAAGGTGAGTGGCATTAGATACTTCTTCTGTGGATACATAAGTCCAGTTGATGCCTCCGTCAGTGGAATGGTACGTTTGACCGTAAACATTCGTCTTATAAATGTTTAATTCATCAATAACTTTATAATTAAGTTCGCGAAATGAAGTGAGGTAACTCCAGGTGGATCCGCCATTGGTGGTTTTGTATAAATATGTTTCACCGGCCCCGTAGATAAAAAATCCAATACTATCACTCAAAAAGGAAAGCTTTGTAATGTATGAAGTGAAACCTGCGGTACTGTCCCAACGAACACCTCCGTTAGTAGTTTTATACAACGTAAAACCCGAACTTAGCCATCCTGTTGTCCGGTTCAGGAAATTGAATGAATAGATATTTCCTAAAGGGAAAGATGCCATTTCAGTCCAATTGAGGCCGCCATCATTGGTAATATATAATTTTCCGTCCGGACTGCTGACGTAGCCGTTCAGAGCATCCAAAAACTGAAAGATATAAACCTTGAATTCGGCAGGGTTTGTAATCTGCCTCCAAGTTGCACCGCCGTCAATACTGCGCACCAAAAAACTATTAGAATAGGAGCCCGATGCTGTAAATGATGTTAGATGGAGAATTACAGCATTCTCAGAAAGGGTTTTAACACTTACTGCATAATAGGGTGCCGGGTCATAAATTCTCGTCCATGTTTTGCCGCCGTTTGTTGTTTTCATTGACGAGCTATAACCACCGGCGGTGTATCCGACAGAACTGTTAATAAAATCTACTTCGGCCACGGCAGTTGCCATGCCGTTTATTTCTCGGAGATTATTTACTCCGTTTTCTGAGATCTTTAGTACGTTGGAATAAGCAACAAGCAGAATTCTAGTTAGACTTCTCACCGCTACGTTCGTGGATCCTCTGTGCAGATATCTTGCCTGGTTAAATGCAGCGTCCAAAAGGTATAGCGAATCACTGTTTGTGGTAATTAAGCCAATAGCCGAATCTGAAAAAGAAACCGTAGAAACATTAATAATACCTACATTAGCAAATACTCCGCTCAAAGTCCCTCCGACAGAAACTGAATGCTTTCCTAAATTCCCGAACCTGGTTGCCGATCCAATAAAATTTGTTGAATATGACTGCAGCTTTACGACCTCATCACCCGGTGTTGATGTTGCAAACGCAACGTCCCAATCATTGGTTATACCGGTGTTACCCCAGATTGAATCACTGGATGCAACAAGTGTTAATCCCTGACGTGAGACGGCAACGTGTCTGTAGTTTCGATTCGAAAGATTCATGCCCGGCACTGGAGCCCACTCACTGCCTCCGTTTGAGGTTCTCATTAGCCGGCCGTTCACACCGCAATAGAAACCCTCCTGTGAATTCTTAAAATCTATTCCGGTGAATTCGTTTAAGTAATACGGATGGCTCCAGGTGACACCGCCATTTGTCGTTCTGTATAAAGAATATACGAATTGGCCGGCTCCGCTTGATGTTCCTAATACAAAGAATCCAATGTTGTCATCAAGAAATTTCAAATAAGGGGAGGTGAAATAGGTACTTGAACCAAACAATGAAAATAGTTCCTGGGCAGGTGCAGTATTTAGAGGATTAATCCTGTATATAGACACAGTGTTAGGTTTACTTGATAAAAACACAACGGATGTATCGTGCTGATAGAACACCTGATGGATTGTTCCATAGTTGGGGTTGGGGTTTAGTGCCTGTATGTTATATTGTGCAAACATACTCATGGCACACAATATCCAGAAAAAGAAGAACCTTTTCATATTGACCTTTTTATTTAGTTAATAACATTTTAATAATTTTTGTTCTAAAGCCATCTGAAAACTGAGCTATATATAGCCCGCTGGGCAGCCCATCTGACTCAAATACGTATTGGTGAAATCCTGCACTTTTATGGTAATGATTTTCTTTAACGACACGACCAAGCACATTAAAAACCTTTATGACAACATGTGAGGGCTCAGGCAGCGAATAGCGCAGAGTTGTGGAAGGGTTAAACGGATTTGGATAGTTCTGCATCACGGAAAATTCGTCCGGAATTTCCTGATCCTCCGTAAGCAGCAAAGGACCAGCCGAATAACTTTTCAGTACATTTTCATTAATTCGGTAATGCACGGTTATAAGAGGGGGTACGGAAGGTCCGCTCAGACGTGTCAGGTGAAGGAGAATAACTGCTCCCTGCTGGGCACTCCAGAGTTCTTCGGCGGAGGCAATAGTATATTGCAATCTGCCTTCCCCCTTGCCGGAATAAGACATACTGTTGGAAAACTTCGTGACAACACTGTCAATTCTTATAACTGCATTTACGGATTCAAATCGGGCATCAAATGAAAAGATATTTTCTGCATTGTTAAGGTAGATCGGCAGGACGATCCGGTCTTCTGGCAACTGGTAATACTCCTGAGTATATATACTTGCGGGGGATACTGCCGTTCCTGAATAGGGGAATTCTGTTATAAGACCGGTTACATACCTCAGAATGACCGAAGCATCAAATCCGGTAATCAGAGGGTCAGTGGTTACATTGGCATTAAGCCGTTGCTGCGGAGTAAGAGGAATAAGTCCTGCAACAAATTGCAGTACAAGACTTGCATCGTATGCCTGAACGGATCCGTTGAGGTCAACATCACCGTAGTTCGGAATAAGCAGTGAGATGCTTCCATTTATTGTGTCCATGGCGGCACTGCCGTTATCTATTATTGCCGATGAGAAGTTGAGCGGTATATATGAGGGTGCGCCGGGCTGAACAGTAAAATAAAGCCGCGCCAGTGTTCCGCCTCCTCTGTGAGGTTCAGAACCGGATGCAGAAAATGATACTGTGCCATCACCTGCGTTAACAGAGCTGAACCAGGAGCGATCTCCGGGAATAGTATTGACCGTTGCTGCAGAATCAAAACTGATAGCTGAGCCAAATCCGGTAATAGTAAACTGAGCGGCTAAGAAGTTACGGTTGATAGGGAGTTCAATATTTACGTCAACACTCATCGTTTGACCTGGTGCCCCGGCGGTAGTTGGCAGAATCATTGTACCTCCGACCACCGGGCTCTCAAGTAATTTGTGAATGCCGCTAAAACTACTTGTCGCCCACACACTGCCGTCCGGAGAAAGGCCCATATCATAGACTGCTCTGTCAGAGCTTCCCATTGCATCCCGTTCGGCAAACCACGAGATGCCTCCGTCTGTGGTCTTAAATATGTGCGGACCGCTTACGTAACCGACTTTTTCACTTACAAAAAGTGTGGAGTAACTATGTAAACTGTATAGAGGTACTGTTGCCTGAGTCCAGTTGTCACCGCCGTCAGTAGTCTTAACAATATAACTTCCAAAGCCGGCTGCGTAGCCAACATTGTTTGTAGGGAATGAAACAGACAGGGCATTGTAGTAAGCTTTCTTCAGCCAGGTAATACCGCCATCAGTGGTCTTATGGATACCATTATAATAGCTTGCAATAATACCTGTGAGCTCATCAAAAAAGAATACATCATGGATGGAGGTGCCCTCCGGTCCGATTGAATGTGACCAAGTAAAACCACCGTCAGTTGTTTTTACTATAGATCCGCTGTTACCGACTGCATATCCTGTGGTTGCGGTGGGGAAGTGAACCGCATTCGGCATTGCGCTTCCAGTTGGGAGCAGGCGTTTTACCCAGTTGCCGCCGCCGTTGCTCGTAAAGAAGAATGTATCAGACAGGGTAAAAACAACACCGTAATTATTATCAGCAAAGGCAACCCGTGATGTATATGCTCCTTCGATAAGGGTTGTTTCGGTCCATGTGCTGCCTCCGTTATCGGTACGCAGCAGATAGCCGGAAGAAAGAGTTACAAAACCTTTTTGCGCGGTTACCCATGCAATTGAGGTCGCTGCACCAAAGCGTTTGGGATTAGTTTCAAACCACATAGCGGAGTTGTTTCTTTTATAAAGCGCGCCATATAAACCTGCGGCAATTGCAACTCCGTCACTCTTTAGGGATACTGAAAATAAGTCTTCGTTCTTCGTTTCAAATAGTGTTTCCTTTTGCCAGGTGGCTCCTGCATCACTTGTCCTGAAAACAATTCCGTAATATCCAACCGCATAACCTGTACTGATGGATGAAAACTCAATGTTATATATACCAATGGCATCGGGCAGAATAGTCTGGTTCCATGAAGTTCCTCCGTTTGTGGTTTTAAGAATACTCCCGGAAGAGCCGGCCAGATATCCGGTAAGTGCATTGGTGAACCAGACGGTATAAAAACCTATCGAAGTGCCTGTTGAGCCCATCTGCCATGTTACGCCGCCATCTGTGGTTTTAGCAAACGCTCCCCAGCTTCCGCTTACATAACCGGTAGAATCACTGACAAAATGAATGTCTGTAAAGGCCTCAGGGGCTCCCAGTATGCTTGAAGGCGTCCAGGTTGCACCTCCGTTTACCGTTCTGAGTATGGTTGAGCCGAAGAGACCAAATCCGGTTGTCTCGGTCAGGAAGTAAAGTTTGCTTATTTGATTTTCTTCACCGGTATATATCTGGGACCAGTTCACTCCGCCATCGGTGCTTTTAATTATTATCTGTACAGGTGTTTCATCTGAACTGTTTGCTGCAGCAAAGACAACAAATTCATTGAGAATAAAAACATCGGCAAAATACCGGTTGCCGGCAGGAGTGTAAACCTGATACCAGGAAGAACCATCATTGGTACTGCGGAAAATTGCGCCTGCTTCACCTGCTGCGAGCCAGTCAGACCCGCCAACATACTCAACAGATTTAAGGTGATTGCTTCCGGCTTTAGGAAAGGACCAGTTCCACCCCTGAGAGTAAGCAACATAATTTATTAAGAGCAGAAGTAGTAAAATGCTGCTCACTGAGTTGGATATTTGATATTGTTTCATGATATCCTCACTTTGTCAACATCATTTTAACAATACCGCGGTAAAGACCTGATCGCAGCTCACAAAAGTAAACTCCGGAAGAGAGTTTGCCGGCATCAAAGCTGTAATGATGTGCCCCGGCCGGTAACACAGAGGAAATTGGTTTAATTATTTCAGTACCAAGAATATCATATATCCGCAGTTCTGTATATGCCTCGGAGGGGAGTGTGAAGCGCAGAGTGGTTACCGGATTAAACGGATTCGGGTAGTTTTGTTCAAGTGCAAAACGAAGAGGAATTCCTTCATCACCGGTATCGGAAGGATTTCCTGATATATATATCTTTTCCACTGATTCATTTGCCCGGTAACGTATTCTTATATGCGGCTCCTCACCGAGAGTATTCCCAAGAGTTGTATAAAGCCGCATTACTTCTCCACTCTGGTTTTGCCAGAAGGGAGCTGCACCTGCCATAGCCAATTTTGCCTGCTGCAGTTCACTTTTTGAATAACTTAGTGTATTGGAAGAAATTTTTGTTAAACTGTCTATCCGGCTGTTCTGGCTCAGTATTTCAAATTCAGCATCAAGTGAATAGATGTTTTCTGCATTGCGAATAAATACCGGCAGATATCCCGCCGTATCATTCATCATAGTAAACCTGCCGGTAAACAGTTCCGCCTCAGATAAAACTGCTCCGGGATAAGGCAGTTCAGTGATTGCACCGGTTGTATATCTCAAGATTACCGATGCATCAAAAGAAGTGAGAAGGGTATCGGTTGTAACATTTGCATTTCGCTTCTGTTCTTTGTTGAGCATGCTGCTTCCCGCCTGAAAGCGAAGCAACAGCCCTGCATCGTATGCCTGCACTGATGTGTTTAAATCAACATCACCTAAAACGATATTTGGATAATACGTAGTAAAAGACCATACCGGTGTAAAGTCCCCGGGACCAGTACTGTTAACAGCCCGCACCCTCCAATAGTAGGTCGTATAAAAATCCAGTTCTTCGCTTAGCATTTGATGGTAAGGTGAAACTATTAAAACCTCAGTTACATTTTCACTGAAATCGGCTGAGGTTGAGTACTGTAGTTGATACTGCTCAACATCTGGGACGGTAGTCCAGTTAAAAAATATAATCAGCGGAAGAGCCGGAGTAGAATTACCGGGGGATAATAAATTTACTGTGTTAGGTACACCAACTCCGGGTCTTTTTTTGTGAACTCCCGCGAAAGCAGAAACAGCCCATAACTCACCATCAGGGTCAACATCAAGGTCCCAAAATGTTCTGTCAGCGGCACCTGTTCCGCTCCGTTCCTGATACCATGTAACCCCGCCGTCAACGGTTCTTAATATCATTCCGAAACTGCCGGCTGCGTACCCTTCAGTTTCAGATGTGAACTTCAGTGCATAACAATTAATGCTGGGACTGGGAAAGCTGATAGGAAACCATGTATCACCACCGTCAGTTGTCTTAAAGGAATAACCTCCTGCTCCAATTGAATAACCTACCAGGGCTGAAGGAAAATCGAGACTTAGTCCTACACCTTCTAATCCGGGAATAAGATTCCAGCTCGTGCCGCCATTTGTTGTTTTATAGGTACCTCCCCAGGGTGACGAGATAAAACCAGTTTCAGGTGTGGTAAAAAAAACATCATAAAGATTGACACCGGCCGGAAGCGGATTAGATACCCAGCTAAATCCGCTGTTTGTTGTCTTTAATATCTCACCGTTATATCCGACAGCATAACCTATCTCACTTGTAGGAAAATGAACCGCCTGAATAGAAAACGTGCCCTGTGGCTGTAATGCTTTAGACCATGTTGTGCCGCCGTTAGTGGTATAAAACAAGGTATCTGACCAGGTGAAGATGAAGCCGTTGTTTTCATTGGCGAACACCACTCTTGCAATATATATACCCGGAATAAGATCACGCCTGAACCAGGACTCACCTCCGTCTGAAGTGCTTAATAAATATCCGCCCCATACGGTTGCGTATCCCTTCTGAGAAGTAGCCCAGTCCATTGAAGTAAGTGAGTTTTCATCCACATAATTTGAGCTGCCCCATTCCGGAGTATTATTGCGTTTAAGGATATTACCATAATTACCTGCGACCATTGCTACCCCGGCAGATTTAGCTGAAACACTATAAAAATCATAAAATTGGCTCTGGCTGCTGAACTCTAATTCCCAAGTACCGCCTGCATTCGTAGTCCGCCAGGTATTCCCAAACAAACCTGTACCATAGCCAACCAGATCAGAGATAAATTCAATATCCTGAAAATCAGCATAGGTGCCGGTGTTGTAATCCGTAAAAGTAACACCGCCATCTGTTGTTTTTATTATTCTGCCAAAGTTGCTTCCCAAATAACCATTGTTCACATCGGTAAAAAACAGACTATAATAACCCGCGTTCATGTTCGTGTTTGTGGCTGCCCATGACTGACCACCGTTGGTAGATTTTGAAAGATATCCGCTCAGACTTACCGCATAACCGATGCTGTCATTCACAAAATAGAAATTGGGAAAATGATCCTGAACACCAAAGTATATTAAGTCAGAAAAAGTTCTGCCACCGTCTGTCGAGCGCTTTAGTGCCCCTCCTGATACAAGACCGAGTATGGTGGACTCATTAAAACACCAGATTTTTTCAAATGCTTCATTGCTGCTAGAAACAGTTGACCAGGTTAACCCCGCATCAGTGCTTTTTACTATGCGTGTATATACTGTTTCGGAGGAGCCGGAACCAAACGCAAACAAAATTGATTCGTTTACAACGAAGATATCCTTAACATCTCTGTTTCCCATTGGGTTATATACCTGATGCCATGTAATACCATCATCAGAAGTTCTGAATATGGTGCCCATTTCCCCCCCCTGAATCCAGATGTTACCTGTTACATGCTCGATATCATAAATAATATTTGACCCCGCCTGTGGATTCTTCCATGACCAGTTTTGGGCGAACAATCCCTCAAAGCTAAAAAACACTAACAGACAAGCAAGGAAAGAGAGGTTGCAGTTTGGGCAAGATTTACGCATCATCTTAAACACCCTGCTATGGCGTAATAAGAGGAAAGGGCACTGCTCTGCTTCCTCGGATTTTTTACCAAAACTGCATATAAAGCGAAAATAGAATCAAACAAGGTATTTCTTCTTACTACTCTCATGAAAACCACACAATTAGTTTCTTTCTCTGTCTTAACGGAAAAGAGACCCTCTGATGATTAGAAAATTAGGGAATTGTATAATTGTTATCTTTCTGAGATTTGAAGAAATTCAAAATCTTAAGTAAAGACAAAAGTTACACAGGAACTGCCAAAAAAATATTGTTCATGTGTTCAGATTACAGGGGCTGCCGGGGTATTCCTGCTCTGATAATTTTTCATACATAACACTCCCTTCATCGATAAATGTCCACTTACATACTGAGATAAATAATCTTAGCTGACGGGTCAATATAATTAACTATCAAATTCAATTAAATTATTTTTTTGCGAGCACGTTGTGAAACTGTCTATGAGCCCAATTTCAAAGGGCACAAAGGTGGCTTAGTAGGACTTAGCCGGCGACTGATGCTTAAAAAAACACATAAAATCCCCCCAAAACAACGTTTTTGAGAACCTGAGAATGGGCGATAGGGTCACACATGGCTGAATAATACTTCGGGTGATACCTGTCACAAGGGTTGGTGATGCATCGGCTTTCTAATTACGAGTTGGAGAAATTACCCCCACAGTAGCAATTGGCGGTCTTTTGGGTGAAGTTTTATTCAGGATTGATAGTGATAAACAGAGGGGGAGGATTAACACGAGGATAGTTTTACTCTGTGAATCAATTATCCGAAGGGGCGGAATTCTTTTACGAATGAAGCCCCGCCCTCCGAATCGGTGTAATTAATGGGCGGCTAATTATTCCATAGCCATAGGAAACACTCTGAGTGTTTCAAGGTTGTCATCACACGCGTGTAAATCTACCTGGCTGCCGTTAAAAACGTTGTCAGAAATATCTTTAGCAAAAATCTTAAAAATCTCTGCGTATTCAGCATCGTTTTCAATTCCCTTTTTTACCACCATTCTGAATTCGTAAGTGTTTCCCTGTTTTGCAAGCTGAACGGTTTTTGGTTCACCGTTAGCAAATTCAGATTTTATAAGATAGTCACCCAGTGCATCTGCCTGGGCTTCAGTTACATCAGAAGTGTAATAGAGCTGAACGCCGTTAAACGTTTTTTCACTTCCGCGATTACTGCAGCCCACCAGTAAAAACATTGCTGAAAGAAGTACCAAAGCACCTGAACGATTCATGTTGTGTTTCCTTTTATTTGTTTCTTACTCGTATGGCTTTTCAGATTCGCCCCGTTTTTTAGTGTGGGTTCCGGTCTCCACAATTGAATTAATGGACAGGTAAAAATCAAATGTTCGTTCCTGGTAAGTCTGCTTTATTTTGATCTGTCCGCCGCCCAAAATACGAAACATATTCTTCTAATCATTGTCAAATGAGTTGAATCCTTTGGCGGTGCACATTGACTAGATACTGTTCTACTCTCTTTGCCTGTTGCCCGCTGACTTTAAATAGGACACCAGGCAACGTGTATTTTGCAGTTAGGGACCTAAATTTTGTACAGACAGATGACAATCTTACTCAGGTCACAAAGTACCTGCTTCGCCAATGGACCGCAGATGATACGGATGCTTCGTAGCGCGGATTTTCGCGGATCTTAAACAAAGTATCGTGCGCAGTTGTCGTTGCCGTCCTTTGTGACCTTGCTGTCCTTCAAGCACCCCAATAGCACTCAGGTATTAAGCAATCGCAGGCACCGACCAACTGTACATTGTAAATTGTACATTGCCTACAGGTAGTTTCTTTCTCCCACGCTATACCACTCGGCGAACTTCTTCTGGTATTGTATATAAGACTCATACACTTTTTTGCTGAAAGTATCAGCAGAAGTTATTTCGGTAATAACTTCGTTTGTTTTTTCTTTCAGAAAAGCAAGAACCTCATCAGGGAAGGGGAGGATGTTCACTTTTTCCTCATCGCGCAGCTTAATATAATACTCCTGATTTTTGAGGAACATCTCAGAAATACTGTCAGAAAGCAGCGACTGCGAAGCATATTTAATGATTGCCTGATATTCAGCGGGGAGTTGTTCGTATGCCTTTTTGTTTACGATCAGTTCAATAACTCCGGTCGGTTCCTGCCAGCCGGGGTAATAATAATGTTTGGCAATTTTATGAAAGCCCATCAAATAGTCGTGATACGGTCCTACCCACTCAAGCGCATCAATTACTCCGCGTTCAAGATTGGTATATAACTCAGCACCGGGTGAAAGCACAGTGGTTGCACCGGCTTTGGTAATGATTCGACCGCCGAGTCCGGGTATTCTCATCTTCAGTCCACGTAAATCGTTCACCGATTGAATTTTGCGATTGAACCAGCCGCCTGTCTGACCACCGGTGTTGGCAGTTAAAAAGGGAATAAGGTTAAACGCACCATAAACTTCTCGCATCAGTTCAAGACCGCCACCATACATAAACCAGGCATTTGTCTGAGTTGTGTTCATCCCGAAGGGAACTGCTGAAAAAAAGGAAGCAGAAGGTATTTTGCCTGCCCAGTAGTAAGGTGCGCTATGACCAAGCTCGGCAATCCCCTGACTAACAGCATCAAATGATTCAAAGGCAGGAACAAGTTCTCCAGCGCCATAGACCCGTATGGTAAATCTGCCGCCGGTGAGTTCGTTTACTGCCTTAGCAAATTTTTCCGCTGATTCACCCAGAAGCGGAAACTTAGGGGGCCAGGCAGTTACCATCTTCCACTCAAGGGTCAGATTTGTGTGAACTGAAGCTGATTGCCCCTTTCGGTCACCGCAGCCATAGATCATTGCTCCGCTGCCGGCTATTACTGCTGTTTTCAGGAAGTTTCTTCTGTTTTTGTTCATTTTTCTTCTCTACTTGTCTGTTTGAGTGATTAGCATCAGGGCGAATGCAGTATTATTTTTCTATTAATGGCTAATTGCCGAAATTAAACTTTAAATTTTTCTAAATTACATCAAAATTGAATAATCTCCAGTAAGGATATGCCGGAAAAGGGAAAAGCAAATTTAAAGAAACTCCTGCCTGAAAGAGGCGCAGTGATGGAGTTTTTTGAATCTATCGGCGGATTATTCGATTTTACGATGAAATTCTTCAAATCAGTTTTCCTGCCGCCGTATGAGTTTGCTGAAGTGAAGAAACACATGGATGAATTGGGTGTTAAGACTCTCCCGATTGTAAGCATTACCGGTATGATCATCGGGCTGGTACTGGCTCTGCAAAGTAATCCGGTGCTTGCTCGTTTCGGTGCCGAGTCATTTCTCCCGGCCATGGTTACACTTTCGGTTGTTCGTGAACTTGGTCCGGTTATGACCGCGCTGCTTTTTGCGGGAAGAGTAAGCAGTGGTATTGGTGCTGAACTTGGCTCGATGCGCGTTACGGAACAAATTGATGCAATGGAAGTAACCGCTATAAATCCTTTTAATTTTCTTGTGGTAACCCGCGTTGTTGCCTGCACACTAATTCTGCCAATGCTTACGGTATATGTTATCATCCTTGCCGTTTTCGGAGCGTATATAGCAGTTGTGATAGTGCAGGATACAACATTTCAGTTGTATATAAATGCTGTTATAGACTCAGTCCGCTTTTCAGATATTATTCCAAGTATTGGCAAAACATTTGTGTTTGGTTTTATTGTCGGTATTGTCGGTTCATTTAAGGGATATAACGCTACGCGCGGTACAGAAGGAGTGGGCAAAGCATCAACCACCTCCGTGGTGATGGCTTCCATGCTGATAGTTATTTTTGATATGGTTCTGGTAAGGATTACGCTCTGGTTATGGCCGATGTAATAGTAGATATCCGAGAAGTATATAAGAGCTTCGGACACACTGATATTCTGAAGGGAGTTTCACTGACGGTAAGTGAAGGTGAAAATCTGGTTATCTTTGGTAAGAGCGGCACCGGTAAAAGTGTGCTGCTGAAGTGCCTGGTCGGGCTCTTAACGCCTGATGCCGGTGATATAATGGTCTGGGGTAAGCGGGTCACTGACCTGAAGCCCGGAGAGTTGAATGCTCTGCGGCTGCACATGGGATTCCTGTTTCAGAGCGCGGCGTTGTATGATTCGATGTCGGTGAGAGAAAATCTTGAATTTCCTCTCAGGAAGAATTATAATTTTACCGAAGGAGAAATGACCGCCAAGGTTGAGCGTGCACTTGATATGGTATCGCTCAGTGACGCGATTGACAAGATGCCCTCTGAGCTTTCAGGCGGAATGAGAAAGCGAATCGGTCTGGCACGGTCTATCATTACTGAACCGAAACTGATGATGTATGATGAGCCGACAACGGGTCTTGACCCGATTACAACTAAAGAGATAAGCAAGCTTATCCGCGATCTGCAGGTTGAACTGAAAATGACAGCAATTGCAGTAACACATGACCTGATATGCGCAACAATCATAGCGGACAGATCAATAGTTCTGAAAGACGGTGTTATTTTATTCGAAGGCAAAATGGATCAACTGGTGCAGGATACGGATCCGTTTCTGGTGAATTTTTTTAGTCCTGATTTTATCGAGGAAGAAACAGGTATATAATATGGCACAGGGTGCAAACAAACTCCGGCTGGGTATATTCGTTGTTATCGGCTCCGCCCTTACAATACTTATTGTTTTCTTAGTCGGAAGCAAAGAATCTTTATTTTCTGAAACCTATACAATTTCAGCGTATTTCTCCAACATTGGAGGACTGCGTAACGGAGCACCGGTGCGACTGAGCGGTATCTCGGTCGGCGCGGTATCTGAAGTCAGATTCACCGGCGAATCATCGGGTCGGGTTGAGGTGAGGATGAAGATTTCTGCCGATGCAATGAAATATCTTAGCACTTCTACACGTGCAACTATTGAATCTGAAGGTCTTGTGGGCAACCAGGTTATTGTTCTGCAGATTTCAGCAGACAATGCCGCCAAGCTCGAAAGCGGGGGGACAATCATCGGAGTTGATCCGGTTGGTTACGGAGCAATTATTGATGAAACTCGCAGTACGCTTGAGAATACAAAAGAACTGACTAAATCATTTGCTGAAATTGTGGAAAAAGTTAATCAGGGTGAGGGTACTGTCGGAAGACTGCT
>JADLAF010000160.1 GCA_020848375.1 Ignavibacteriaceae bacterium | reverse complement strand
TTCATAACGGTACCCTTAAATTATTGTTGAATTCACCACGAAATTAAAAACTGTTTTTCTAAATGTCAAGTGAAAAATTCAAAAAAGATGAAAAAAATTATCCCTCAGATTAAACAAAATTTTCATTTTTATGTTATCCTAACTTAACTGTGGTTAACTAACTTTGCACTAACACAATTTCAAATATCATGAAAACCATAAAAGACCTAAACCGCATTTCAGAAAAGAAAACCCGCACCATCGTGGGGATGATGTCAGGCACTTCCCTTGATGGCATTGATGTCTCCCTCTTCCGTGTGAGGGGAACCGGAAGCGCATCAAAACTAACCGTGCTTAAAAACAGATCATTTCAGTTCCCCAGGGGAATGCAGGAAATGCTGCTTAAAAACTCTGAAACCGGCGGAGGAAATGTTACTGATATCTGCCGGCTTAATTTTATGGTGGCAAATGTTTATACCGAATGCATCCTTAAAATAATTCGCTCGGCAGGTCTGACCCCGGCTGCTGTTGACCTTATCGGCTCACACGGTCAGACCATTCACCACCTCCCCATTGAAGGGAAAATGTTCGGCGTGCATGCTGCCTCAACACTGCAGATTGGTGACCCGGCAGTTATTGCCAAAAAAACCGGTATCATTACCGTGGGGGATTTCAGAACCGGTGATATTGCCCTCGGCGGTCAGGGTGCACCGCTCATCCCCTATTTTGACTATATACTCTACTCATCAAAACAGAAGAACCGTGCCCTGCTTAATATCGGCGGCATCTCAAACATGACCGTACTTCCCGCAAACGGCATGAGCAGTGATGCTATTGCATTTGATACTGGTCCGGGCAATATGCTTATTGATTACCTTATGAAAAAGTATTTCAACCTGCCGTTTGACAAAAATGGAAAGATAGGTTTTTCCGGCACCGTTCAGAGAGATATTGTTGATTTCATCCTTGAAAAGGACAGCAATCTTGCTATGAAGCCGCCTAAGTCTTCGGGACGTGAGTTCTACGGAAAAACTCTGCTAGATGAAATCGTAAAAAAATTCAAAAAAGCAAACCCTGCTGATCTGATATCCTCTGTATCGTTTTATACTGCCTGCTCGGTATATCTTAATTACAAACGGTATATAGAGAAGAGGACAGCGATTAATGAAATCATTGTCAGCGGTGGCGGCAGCAGAAATCTGTTCATCCTTGCAATGCTGCAGGAGCTCTTTGGTGATTCTGTTCTTGTAACCACATCAAGGGCAATAGGACTAAATCCTGATTTCAAAGAAGCACTTTGTTTTGGCATCTATGCAAACGAACTGATTGCAGGAAATCCGATCACACTTCCTCAGGTCACCGGAGCAAAAGAGGCAACCCTTGGCGGAAAAATATGTCTGCCATAAGAGTACTGATCACCGGCGGCAGCGGGTTATTGGGCCAATATCTCAATCAGATACTCTCTGAAAGATATACCATTCTTACCTGCTGGAATACACATCAGGGTAACTGCACAGAATACCCTAACCGCCGGCTTGATCTTACAAATAATGATCAGATAACCATTACGGTTAATGAATTCAAGCCAGATGTTATTGTTCACGCTGCTGCATTCGCCTCCCCCATACTGCCTCCGGAGATAAGTACTGCTTATGTAAATCAGGTGAATGTGACCGCAACCGCACTGCTGGCAAAACTTGCTCAACAATGCGGAGCCCGAATGATATATACTTCAACTGACCTGGTTTATGCTGGTTATCGCGGTTCCATGCTTACTGAATCCGCTAAACTTGTTCCCCTCTCTTTGTATGCTGAAACCAAACTCATCGGCGAGGGTAAAGTTTCCCGCGAATGTGAAAACCATGTTATCCTCCGTACATCGCTCATGTATGGCATTGGACTGAATCATGCTGTCTCTCACTTCACCGGAATGGTGAAATCCCTGAAAAAAGGAAAACCGGTAAAACTGTTTACCGATCAGATACGCACTCCTCTTTCATATACAGATGCCTCAAGAATGATTGCAGAGATAATTGAAAGACCTGAAATTTCTGGTATATATAACTTCGGGGGTAAAGACCGGCTCGGTCGTTTTGAAATGGGAGAAATCCTCTGTAAACTCGGTGGGTTTGATTCAACTCTCCTCATCCCCTCCTCTTGCCGTGATATACCGAACTACCCGGCTGTTGAGGATGTTTCGCTCAATACAGAAAAACTTGGTGCATACGGCATAAACGCAAACAGCTACGAACATGAAGTTACAACCCTCTTGAGCAGCATTACTTAATAACCAATGAATAAGGCAATAAAACACCATCAGATTCTTGGTGCGCACACATCCACTCAGGGAGGGGTAAGTGCTGCAGTAACACTCGCCCAAAAGCTCGGCTTTGCCGGCATGCAGATCTTCACCAAGAACAATAACCGGTGGCAAGCCAAACCACTCTCAAAAGAAGAAATTAAAAAATATAAATCACTTATGAATGAGTCAGGTATTCAGTATGTTGTCTCGCATGACTCATACCTGATTAACCTTTGCGCCAAGGATGATGCGCTGCTTGAAAAATCACGTACTGCATTCATTGACGAACTCCAACGCTGCAAACAGCTTGGTATCACTCATCTAAATTTTCATCCCGGCGCTCACGGCGGTATGGGTGAAAAGGAAGGAATCCGGCTGATCGCAGACTCCCTCAATTACTGCCACTCCCAAACCTCCGGATACAAAGTAAAGAGTATGCTCGAGCTAACCGCTGGTCAGGGTACTGCACTCGGCTCAACGTTTGAGCAGATTGCGGAAATCATCTCACTGGTAAAAACAAAAAAAAGAATGTGTGTCTGCATTGACACCGCCCATATCTTTGCTGCCGGGTATGACATCAGAGACAAAAAGAATTACCGCGGCGTGATGAAACATTATAATGAAATCATCGGAGCTGAGCTTTTGCAGTGCTATCACCTTAATGACTCTAAAAAAGAACTCGGCTCCCGTGTTGACCGGCATGAACATATAGGCAAAGGTCACATCGGACTTGAGGGGTTCAGAAACATCATGAATGATGAGCAATTCTTCCATGTGCCTAAAATCCTTGAGACTCCAAAAGAAAAAGGACAATTTGAGGATATTGAGAATCTTAAAGTTTTGCGAAGTCTGATCAAATAAAAATTTTGGCAGATTCCTTCCTGCACATTATTCCGTGTTTTTTTTCTAACTTCCACTTTCTTTCGTAAAAAATTCTAATCATAAATCATTA
>JADLAF010000159.1 GCA_020848375.1 Ignavibacteriaceae bacterium | reverse complement strand
GCAGGGTTAGTCTGAGAGGGGATAGTTTTACCGATCATTGCAGCTTCCAGCCATGGACCGACTTCATCACCGCCTGTATATGTTTCATTCTGAGTGCTGATCATCGGATTTTGTCCGTCAAGATCAATCCGGTACATCAGCTTTACATATTCAAGTCCGGATTTGTCATATACATAACTCCAGACTTTCATATTGTTGGTTTGTGCAATTCCCCACTCAGTTCCACCGGGATTATACGGCTCACGCTGCGGAATAAACACAGTCGGAGGGGTAAGATCAGTTCCAGTAACCTGCTGAGCAAAGGTATATGCCTGATTCGCTGAACGGGTCGGGTGTGAGTCCCAGATACCGCCGAGAGAACCGTCCCAATACCAGTAATCACTTGCTTCGCCAACAAGCAAATACTTAAATGCGTTGATGGTGTTTGAATTATTCGGATCAATCTGATTTGCGGTATGCACCCAGTTCTTTACTGCTGTGAGAACTCCCCAACTGTTATGGTCATGGCTGTACCCCGATGGATCGGGGTCACCAAGCCACTTTTTGAATTCAGGATCACCGTTATCCGCCCCGCTCCATGAACCGTCTTCAATATGGATGACATCATTCGGATCGGGCGGATACATTTCAAGATAGTCCTGAATGGTAGTGCAGACAAAGCGCGTGGGATTTGCCTGCAGCCAGTTTACAAAGTTCTGGAAATTACTTCCGTAATAACTGTCTGTTCCTCCGCCATAGTTATCACCGTCATGGTGAAGCACAATCAATATAGGATGCTGAGGATCAGTATTATACTGCTCAAGCTGGCTCATAACAGCTTCATAATTGAGTGCCCCAAAACCGCCGCGGCCGTCTTCGTTCCCCATATATCTGTCTGCCGGAACTGCAATAATCTTTGTTTTCTGACCGGTCTGGGGATCAACATATTCAACATAGTGGGGCTGCCTTCCCCAGCGGGCTGAGTTGCGTGTGGGAGCCCAGAGCCCGTTTAACTGCACCCAGTCATTTGGATTTGGATTAAGCTGATCAGCTTTGTTTGGTTCATATATATTACCGCTTGTGTTAAAAGGATAGCCCTGTGCGGCACGGTCAAAGTGGATGTTATCTACTATTACCCATTCGATACCTTCAGCTATAAGGGGAGGAATCATCCGGGGAGTAAAAGCATTCTCCGGCGGGAACATTCCTTTTGAATATGGCCGCGGAAAATTCCATGCGAATAACTGCCTGTGCCTCTGAATCTGTTTGCGTATATCCAGATCATCAATCAGACCCATTAGAGGATGAAAGTATCCGAAGGCAACCATATCCATACGCGGATTTCCAAGTGTGGTATTCTGGCTCCTTATGGTAATCCAGTGTGCTTTCCAATTAGTAAAGTTGCTATTGCTCATCTGCGCTAATGCATTCAGATTTTCAATGAGCGATCCTGAAAAACTCACCTGAGCGCCAAAGTGAGGCAGGTTTGCATCTATGCCTTTCTGCACTGCATTCTTCGGCCAGCTTGTATATGGCCCTGTACGTGAGTTATGGATATCTATTACATTAAAGGGATAACGGTTTGCCTGCTGTGTAGAAATGATTGATTCATACGGCCAATAAATCGGCTGATGCATGTGCCAGAGGAACGCTATATATATAGGCGGATTGGTTTTTATCTCTTGCTTTGTTTTTCCGTCCTCTCCCCTGAATCCGGTTGAGAGGAACCAGTATGTCATCACCATGATAACGGTCAGGGCATATTTCATGCCGGCCGTCCGGGTATGTTTCATCGTATCGTATCCTGATTAGCTATTTTTTATAAATTACCGTACCGTCAAAAATAGTGAAAGCCACTTCAACATCCTTAATGCTGTCAGGAGCAATGGTAAAGATATCTTTTTCGAGAATAACAAAATCCGCGAACTTTCCGGGCTCAATAGAACCTTTTACTTTCTCTTCAAAAGCGGCATAAGCATTCGTGATGGTATAACTGAGCACTGCTTCTTCAACAGAAATTTTCTGATTCGGTATCCATCCGTCCGGATTAAGTCCGTCAAGAGTAGCACGGGTAACTGCTGCATGAATTCCGAGAATCGGGCTTAAGGGGGCAACTGTCCAGTCACTGCCGAATGCCAGATACACACCGCCGTCAAGATAGCTTCTGAAGGGGTAGGTGTACTGAATTCTTCTTTTGCCTATCCTCTTTTCAGCCCAGCAGCCGTCATCAATTGCATGGTAGGGCTGTACTGATGCAATTACCCCAAGGCGCTGGAACTGTGGGATCTCATCAAATCTAACATGCTGTGCATGTTCTATGCGGAATCGTCTGTCCCATTTTGGGTTTACCCGTGTTATCTCTTCAAACATATCAAGTATATATTTGTTGGCTTTGTCACCGATGGCATGAACCGAAAGCTGTAAAAGATTTTTGTCTGCATCTGTTGCCCACTCTTTAAGACGGCCATCAATCACGTAATCATTAGGCAGTCCCATAGTGGTAGAATCCTGTGTATATGGTTCAAAAAACCAGGCAGTGCTGCTACCAAGAGAACCGTCAGCAAAAACTTTAAGTGAACCAAGTTTTAGCAGGTCACTTCCGAAGCCGTGGGTAATTCCGGCATTAACCAGATTTTTATATTCATAGACAGGAAGGCGTGTATATACGCGGCAGGTGAGCTTCCCTGCTTTTTCAAATCGCTGATAAGCAAGCAGATCATTCTTATATGTTATATCCTGCACACTGGTAACGCCAAGCCTTTTTGCATGAGCAAGCGCAAGTTCAAGAGCCCGGTCATATTCAGCAGTTGAATGATCGGGAATGTGGGAATAGACCAATCCCATTGCATTGTCCTTTAACATTCCGGTAGGTTCCCCTGTCACCGGATCTTTCACAATAAGCCCTCCTTCCGGGCTTGGCGTGTCTTTGGTGATTCCCGCAAGTTTTAGTGCATAAGAGTTAGCCAGCGCCATGTGTCCGTCAAACCGGTCAACCATAACCGGCTGATTTGGGGTAAACTCATCAATCCATTCCTTTCTGGGTAAATCCTTTATTTCCCAGGCCTCATGATCCCAGTTGCCGCCGGTAATCCATCCATCCGGATGATTTTTTGCATATTCACGAATTATGTTCTTAAACTCGGTTGTGCTTTTTGCGCCTCGCAGGTCAAGCCCATCAAGATAAAACCCGCCTGAAAGGAAATGAGTGTGATTATCAATGAAGCCCGGCAGCATAAGTTTTCCTTTCAGATCAATAACCTCTGTTGCTTTATCAGTGAATTTTGCTGCATCCTTCTCTGAACCGGCGAAAATAATTTTGTTCCCATACGTTACCACTGCTTCAACCCATTTATTATTAATATCAGCAGTAAAAATCTTTCCGTTTTTATAAATCTTTTTTGAAGTGGCTGGGGAGTTTGCGGCAGACACATTCAAAAGCAGAATGCCAGTCAGAAGGATCAGAATGAATTTCATTGTTTTGATTCCTGAATCAGTTTATTGGAACAAGTGTGTTTTAGAAATTTCCCCCATCAGACCTATAATTTACGAAAGTAAAAATTTCATTTAAAATAAAAAACCCGGAGCATTTTCATACTCCGGGTTATGAATTCTTAGGAACTTAAAAACGAATCTTACTTGGTAAGAATCATCTTCTTTGTTTCAGCGAATGTTGAACCGTCAACACCGTTAGCTTCAATCTTGTAGAAGTAAACGCCGCTGCTCAGTTTTGAAGCGTCAAAGCTGAGTGAGTGGACGCCGGCTTCTCTGTTCTCGTTGATCAGGAGCATAACTTCCTGGCCGAGAGTGTTGAAGATTTTCAGCGAAACGCGCGATTCAACTCTTAAACCAAATTTAATAGTGGTTGCAGGGTTGAATGGGTTTGGATAGTTCTGGCTGAGTGAGAATTCAGCAGGAGCTGTTACTTCAACTTCAATCTCAGGACTATAGGTGGAAGTACCATCATGGTCAACCTGCTTCAAGCGGTACGTGAAGTTACCGGCAGAAACTGAATTGTCTGTGAATGAATATACTTTTGGTTCGCTGGTGGTACCAAAGCCCTGTTTGAATCCGACATTAACGAATGAACCGTTCTGGCTCTTTCTTTCAATTTCGAATCCGGAGTTGTTTAATTCAGTTGCTGTGGTCCATTCAAGGCGAACTACACCAGCGTCAACTGAGCCCTTAAATGAGGTCAGCTCTACCGGGACGTTGCCATCGGTATCGAGGTATTCAAACGCACCGCTGAGGAAACGACCAATTGATGAGCCGCCAGGACCGTCATTAGCATTACGAAGTGACTCTAAGTCAACGCCGAAGGTAGCAATAGTATAAGTACCTCCAACTTTTCCTACTGCACTTGTTGCACCATCTCCTCTGAACTTATAAAGATCATGGGTGGTATTCGGATCAAAGCGTGAGAGGACATCCGGCCACGAACCAACTGTACTATCGGTCAGATTAAAGTTGATATATGAGCCGACTAATCCCTGAGCTGCACCGGTTGATGGTCTGTCAAGAACGAAGTTCCAGCCGAGCCAGTTGTTTATGAAATCAAGATCAAGGTATGTTGATCCGGTTCTTCCATAGTTATATCCAATATCTTCTGAGAAGATTGCAGCACGGCTTCTGGTACCTGGTTCAGGATTAGCAAGATATGCCTTGAGAGAATCTTTTATTTTTACAGACATTGATGAAGTGCCTTCACCTATTACAAGTACCTTCTTGTATCCTCTGAAAGAGATTGCATTGGTACCGGTCTGTGAACCTCTGTTGAAAAGGTCGAAGGAAATACCTCTGCCGCTAAGCCATGCTGAAACTGAATCTTTCGCAGCTCTGCATGCTGTGTTTGCTGAGTCGTATGCTACAACAACATCGCCTCTGCCTTGTCTTTTAAAGGTAATATTAAAAACATTAGTTGAGCGAACTGAAT
>JADLAF010000158.1 GCA_020848375.1 Ignavibacteriaceae bacterium | reverse complement strand
GCCTGAACCCGCACCAGCCGCATATTCTTTTCAAGATACTCCTGACTGAGGCGGTCAAATTCCTTTATTTCATTTTCTTCACGCACATAGGATTTTATCACCCGTATCCCGGAAAAATTCTCCTGCGCGCGCGTGGTCAGTTCTGAAAACTTTTCCTGTATCAGGGTAAACCGGCGGTGAATCTTTTTACCCACCAGATACACCACAACCGAAAGCAGCGGCAGGGGTATGAGAGCATAGAGAGTAATAGCCGCACTGATCTTAAACATCAGGATAACTGTAATCACCAGCCGTACGAATGTATCTATAGAATACATCACTGCAGGACCAATGAACATCCGGACAGCATTGATGTCACTGGTAGCGTGAGCCATCAGGTTGCCGGTGGAGTTATTCTGGAAATAGCGGAGAGGCAGCTTCTGGATGTGCGCCCAGAAATCCCCCCTCAGGTCATATTCAATCTCCCGCGAAACCACGATTATGGTCTGCCGGATAAGGAACCGGAAAATACCCGCACCAAGGGAAAACAGAACAATCATCCAGGCATAGCGGGCAAGATTATCATTAGCGGGGGCATTTTGCAGCTCATTTATGGCATCCTTAATCATCATGGGGATGTAAACCGTACCCATATTGGAAATCAGGATAAAAATCAGCCCCAGAGCCAGTTTGGTCCGGTATCGGAGGAAGTATTTTTTCAGAGTTGCAAGATTTTGCATTAAGCCCTTAAGAAGCAGAATTTATATGTTTCAACATGGGAATTTACTGAAATGTTCACTTTGTCAGAGGTGAATTTTTGATGAACGGAAGGGGAAAATAATTAGAAGGAAGGAGACAGTAATAAGCAATGTTTCAGAGGATTCTTTGCGGCTTTGCGCCTTTGCGCGAGGTTCGAGTCGCTCAAGGACTTAAAAGACAGCAAGGACTACAACGACGGCCATGATAGCAGAGTCCTCCGACTTACACTTCACGGGACTATGCGCTCAAACTTCCCTTACTTTGCGTTAAAAAAAATACCCGGACCCTATCGTAAAAGTATCATCTTAATCACACTTCTGTATTCCCCCGCCCTCATCTCACAGAAGTAGATACCGCTTGCAAATTTACTTCCGTCAAAGGTTGCGGTATAACTTCCCACAGGTTTTTCACCTGACTCAATAACCCCCGCCAGCCGGCCAAGTGCATCATAAACCTTTAACTCAACCATTCCTGCCTGAGGCAGAGAATAGCTAATCTTTGTCTCCGGATTAAACGGGTTCGGGTAGTTTTGCTTAAGAGAAAATGATTCGGGGATTAGCGTTCCTGTCTCCGAAGCATCTGCCTGAACCAGAAAGTTAAAGCTCTTACCCATCACATCAAGCGATGCGCCCGTTGTTTGTGACCAGGTAAGCAACAGTTTGCTTTCGTTTGACTCCAGCAGAAGCTCAGGAACATTACCCTCAACCGTTGCAAGTGCTGCCCATTCACCTACAGGGTTTCCGTTCATAGTATATGGTCTGCAATAAACCACATTCTCTGCATTCAGCATTGAAACCAGAAAATATGAATCATTTACCCTGTCAAGGTTAAATTTCTCAAATGATCTTCCCACCTTAAATTCCTTTTGTTCCCCCGTGCGTATATAACTCAAAATCAAATGCATGTCATAGTTCCAGGGGCCGCCCCTTACCATAAAATAACCAATTCTGTCTCTCCCCAGGTACGTGCCTTCCGCATTATGCTGAGGGCCTTCAATAAAATCTAATTGACCATTAATAAAGTAACCAATCGAATTAAATCTCGCCAAAAATGAGTTTTCCGATTCTTTATCAAGATCATAATTATAGACACCTGATAGGATAGCAGGCATGGTTTTTTCTTTGATGACATAGTGAAGCTGGTTTAACAACCCCACATATACCGAATCTCCGCGATGGACAATATACATTTTTATTGAATCTGAAACTTCTTCGATCTGCATCAGATCATCACTATACATCACACTACCGTCAATTGAACGTATGGTATCCTTTCTTATTTCCTGAAGCTGGTCGCTGAGTGTATGAATAACATGAACCATTCCTGATGCAGTTGTATGACTGCTCACTGCCGTAAACTGGCCGCTGTTTAATTCCAGCAATGGACCGGGTACCGCATATTGAGGAGAATCATGCGCAGAGTCATCCGGTGAGATGAATCTTGCGTAATACCCCAGCTCGGTTGAATACCCTGATATATATCTGCCGTCTGCTGCCGGTACAAGGAAAGAATTTCTCTCATTGCTGAGTAATGGTTCATCGCTGACCAGTTTTTGTTCAGTAATCACAAAGCCATGTATCTTTGTAATGTAAACATCATCCCCTGCTATTTCAGGATAATAATAACTCTGTTCAGCTACTTTGAAGAGTTTCCTGCCAAAATCAAACTTGGTCTGGGAAGTTGTGGAAGAGAGCTGCACTGCCCCCGTTGTAACATCTATTTGTGCAACCGAATAAAGGTATTCACCGCTTTGGGTATTAAACCGGCGGATAACGATATCTGTTTTAGAATTTTGGGTGTTGGTAATCCCGGCCATTTGTAGTTTAACTGCATTCAGGTTCCCGCTTTCAGGCAGCGGAATACTGTCTCTCATTACCGGTGCTGCGGAACCATGGGTAATACTGAAAGTGTAAAGATATTTATCAGAAACATAGGAGATAAGGTGCTTATTCTGTGGCAATGGCATCGCGAAGATGGGAAAGTGATTTTCACTTTGACTCATAACAAACCGACCAATGCCTCTATAGATTAGCACAGAATCTGCCTCAATCGTGCCATTTGTATCGTAGAACCTGCCATAAATACTATACCACTCCGGATACCCCGGAAGCCATTCATAATTCACCCAGAAAAATGCTATGCGGTTATCGACGGTTTTTGAAAGAGTCCCTGAAATTGAATTATATATACCGGTAAACGAACTGTCATACATTTCAGAAAGCGTCTTATTGTATATTTGTCTCTGCACTCTTCCCGTTCGTGAGGAGAAAAGGTAAACACTGTCTCCTGCTGATATTTCTGTATAACTAAACCCCAGCCAGCCGAAATCACGATCATCATAAGTAAAGAAATTCACTCTCCTCTGACCCCACACCGGAAGATTATCAGAATACGACCGGGCGTGCAAAACGTAATCAAGATTAAAAGGTGATGAATACCAACTGGCATTTCCTGAGACAAAGCTATTGCTCCCGGTATAAACCACAAAAGCATTCCCGAGAGTGGGGGTTACTTCAGAAAGGAACGCTCCGCTGGGTGAGAGTCTCCTGTAATAATGTCCTTTTTCTCCAGAACGATCATCCTCCCAGACCACCATAAACTCCTGGTTCTCATTATAGAACAGGCGTGCGTCTCTTTGCTGCAAGGGTACGCCTGCAACATTCTGGCTGAGGGTGAATGTATTACGAATGACAACAGGGGTCTGCGCCAGAGAAATTCCGGCTAAAATGATGAGGAACAATAAACGCACAACTACTCTCCTTTAGTATCTGACTGCAAAATATCTATTTAATTTTATAATTCCAAAAATTTGTACAAGCACGGTCGCCCTTGCTTTTTACACCTTAGCGCGAGGTTCGGGTCGCTCAAGGACTTAAAAGACAGCAAGGACAATAACGACAGCCAAGCTAACTCAAAAACCCGGCTTAAAACTCTGCGGTACTTTGCGCTTTACTCTGCTCACTTTGCGTTTAAAGAATACCCGCACCCTATCGTAAAAGTATCATCTTAATCACACTCCTGTAATCCCCTGCCTTCATCTCACAGAAGTAGATACCGCTTGCAAGTTTAGTTCCGTCAAAGGTTACCGTATGAGTTCCCGCCAACTTTTCACCCGACACAATTACTCCTGCCAGCCGTCCGAGTGCGTCATAAACTTTTAACTCAACTATCCCAGATTGAGCCAGAGAATAGGTAATCTTTGTCTCCGGATTAAATGGATTCGGATAGTTTTGTTGCAATATATATTCAGATGGCGCGTCCGCAGATTCATCATCTGCGCTGGTTATGCTCGTCAGACTGAATATCCTGCCGTATATATCATAAGTAACGCCGGAGTGGTCTGCCCAGGTCAGTCCAAGTGAAGTGCCTGATACTGCCAGCGTAAAACCTTGTACGTCATCCAGATTG
>JADLAF010000157.1 GCA_020848375.1 Ignavibacteriaceae bacterium | reverse complement strand
TCCTTTAAGTTCAGTTTACCTTTTTGGCTCTTATGCTCAAGGCAACGCGGATGAGTATAGTGATATTGATCTTGCTATTGTCTCAGATTGTTTTGAAGGGAGCAGATTTTTTGATAAGAAAAAACTGAATAAATATATCCTCCAAACTTCAATTGACTTGGAAATTCATCCATTCAAAACGGAAGATTTTACTCAGGAGAATCCGTTTGTAAGAGAGATTTTAAGGCGAGGGAAAAGAATTCTTTAATCACTTCTCTCACCCCTCCCTTTCCCACTTCTTATCATCCCGTGCCTCGGAAATTATCCTGACTACTTTTATTCCGGTTTGGTTATCGCTTGAAGTGAATTGTCCATTGTACCATTTCTGTTCGGTCTGATAAGCAACCTCGGATACTTTAATATCCCTGACAATGTCATATCCGTCTTCATAACTGTCGGCCACAACGGTCATATCCTGGGGAAGTGTTTTCAGTTTCTCGATAAGTTCTGCTACGTTCATAAATGCTCCAATAATTTATTTGAAAATATAATAAATGTTCCTGAGAGTTAAAAAGTACCTCACAACCCTGCTCCCTTTTCCCTATTTTTGTATTTTCAATTTTGTGATGTATGCAGTCCCCGTCAGAAATTCTTAAAACATATTTTGGTTATGACTCCTTCCGCGGTAAGCAGGAGGAGATAATCCGCCGCCTTACCGAGCAGAAGCAGAATGCCCTGGTTCTTATGCCGACCGGGGGAGGGAAATCAATCTGTTATCAGATTCCCGCGCTCATGTTTGAAGGGGGCACAATTGTAATTTCTCCCCTGATTGCACTGATGCAGGATCAGGTTGATGCTCTCAGAAAAAGGAACATTCGCGCGGCTTTTATTAATTCAACAGTAAGTGCATCTGACCGTGAAAAGCGTCTTGCCCAGTTTGTACGGGGAGATCTGAAACTTTTGTATGTTACTCCTGAGCGTTTCAGAAAAGCTGAATTTACTCAGGAGATAAAAAAAGCTGATATATCTCTGCTTGCAGTTGATGAAGCACATTGTATATCGGAATGGGGGCACGACTTCCGCCCTGACTACAGCCGTATTGCTGAGTTCCGCGAACTGCTGGGTAATCCGCTCACCATTGCCCTGACCGCCACTGCGACACCAGATGTTAAAACCGACATCATTAAAAAACTCGGGCTCAGCTCTGATCTGGTGCGTATATACGAGGAAGGCATTGAGCGTCCAAATCTTCGTCTTGAAGCGCTTGATGTGTTTGATGAAAAAGAAACCTTTCGTGAAATTAAAAGAGTGCTTACTGATTATCAGGGCTCAGGCATAATTTATTTTGCTCTGATAAAAAAACTGGAAGAGTTTTCTGAGAAACTCCGTGCTGCCGGATTTCCTCATTCTGTTTATCATGGCAAACTTGAACCTCACCAGCGCAAACGAGTTCAGCGGGAGTTCCTCTCAGGCAGCCAGAAGGTAATCCTCGCCACTAATGCATTCGGGATGGGGATTGATAAGCCGGATATCCGCTTTGTGATTCATGCTGAGGTGCCTTCTTCTCTGGAGTCTTATTATCAGGAAATCGGCAGAGCCGGGCGTGACGGGCTTCCATCACTTTGTCTGCTCTTATATAATAGCGAGGATTTATATACACAGATGCAGTTTGTGCAGTGGGCCAACCCCGATGCTGAATTTTACCACCGCATGTATGAACTTATTCTGGCAAAACCAGGTGAGGTAAATTCTCTCGGGTACGAATTTGTTATGGAACAAATGAGCCATAAAAACCGTTTTGATTTCAGAGTTGATACTGTGCTCGGAATGTTTGACCGTTATGGGGTGACCGCTGGTTCACTTGAGGAGAGAAATCTGGAAGTGGTCTCGGAACTTCCTCCTGAACTTGATGATGAAGAATACCTTAAAGAAAAGCTGTTGAGGGATAATAAAAAGCTGCTCGCCGTGGTTAATTATTTTAAGCAGGGCAAATGCCGCCGCACTTCAGTTTCTGAGTATTTTGGTTTTGGGACTAAGAAAAACTGCGGAAATTGCGATATTTGCACTGAAATTGCCGAAAAAGATGGCACTCCCTGGCGGCATGATAATTGATAAATTATTCACGAAAACGAAACCATATTTAGAAGGACTATTGAATGCGCGTTAAATTATTTGTTTTTGCAATACTCTCACTGATTATTTTTTCAGCATGTGAGAAAGAAGCGGAAAAATCTCCCATCGCGGAGAAAGATCTTCCTCCCGGTACCCGTGTAGCACAGGTGCTTGAAGTTAAGGATGTAGCTGCTTATACCTATCTCCGCGTAAAAGAAAAAGAAAATGAATACTGGATGGCTATTACCAAGGCACAGTTTAAGGTGGGCGAGTGGGTTTACTTTATGAATGCCATGGAAATGACCAATTTTAAGAGTGAAGATCTTAATAAAACATTTGACAAAATCTTATTTGTAGAAAATGCAAAAAACCAGCAGGAAGTGGCTGAGGCCCTTCAGAAGGTTGCCGAACCACAGAAACCAACTATCACTAAAACCGATGTAAAAGTCGAAAAAGCCGAAGGTGGAGTAACAATCGGCGAGCTTTACGCTGATCCGGCCAAGTTTTCCGGAAAATCAGTTAAAATTTCTGCAAAAGTTACCAAAGTGAATCTCGGAATTATGGACCGTAACTGGTTCCACATCCAGGATGGCACCAGCTCCGGGGAGGACTTTGACCTGACTGTTACTTCATCAGAAACGGTAAACGAGGGCGATGTTGTCACATTTCAGGGTAAGGTTGCAGTTGATAAAGATTTTGGCTACGGCTATTCCTATAAAATGATTCTTGAAGAAGCAAAAGTGCTTTCAAAGAAAATGTAATATTTTCAGCAAAAAGCTGCAAGAACCCCGCAGAAAGTAGTTTTCTGCGGGGTTTGTTGGGTCATGGTTTGGGATTTTTTGAGATTTTTGATAGAAATTGGGATTTCAAGAAAAATTGCTTAAATTGTATCTTATCGTGTGTTCATCAATGAAAGATTTAGATCATTAGTTTTATTTCGATAAGAACAATTTAGTTTCGCGCAAAAAACAGGTGATTTCTATGCGTATATGTTTTGATTTTCAGCGTTTGATTTTGTCTCCAACAGATAATTCTAATTAACAACAAATGCTATCTCCCCCCGTTGATGTTTCAAAAAAATTATTATAAAATTGCTCTACTATGATATTAGGTTGTTTTGAAATAGATAATATTTATCACATTGAATGTGTGGAGGGAATGAAAAAGTTCCCGGAAGATTGCATTGATTTAGTGGTAACCTCACCACCTTATGATGATTTAAGGATTTACAATGGGTATATTTTTAATTATGAAACGATTGCAATTGAATTATTTAGAGTCATGAAGTCCGGAGGCGTGGTTGTATGGGTTGTCGGCGATAAAGTAAAAAATGGAAATAGATCACTGACCAGTTTTAAACAAGCGCTATTTTTCCAAAAAATTGGATTTAACGTCCATGATATAATGATATATCAAAAGAAAAATACACCGTTTATGCGCTCCAATGCTTACACGAATTGCTACGAATTCATGTTTGTATTTTCGAAGGGGAGTCCAAAAACTTTTAACCCATTAAAAACTAAAACAGCACGAAATGGAATCGAACGACTTGTCTCCAATAAGCGATCTGATGGAGTTAATAGAAAGGTACTCGGAGAATTAAAACCTGAAAAAACTCTTACGAATATTTGGGATTATGCAGTAGGACTTGGGGGTTCTACAAATGATAAATACGCATTTGAACATCCGGCAATTTTCCCTGAGAAATTAGCGCATGATCATATCATATCTTGGTCGAATGAAAACGATATAGTTTTTGATCCGATGAGCGGCTCTGGCACTACCTGCAAAATGGCCAAATTAAATAATAGACGTTATCTGGGGATGGAAATTTCTAAGGAATATACTGAGTTATCTAAAAAACGATTGGAAGTCTTTAGCAATCAATTATTCTGATTATGTTTTTGCAAATATTTAATCGCTTTCTTTAGCAGGCTGATATCATCCTTAAATCTGCCTAACCCTGTGTTGCAAGAGTCACATATCCATTCCCGAGCGTTACCAGTTTGATGATCATGATCCATAACAAAATTTGCAGTTACATTCGGTATCGAACCTTTCTGACAAATCGGGCAGATAAAAAAATGTTTTGGCCTGACTTTATCTAATCGCCTTTTTTCAGAGAGCTTTAAAGCTACTCCGTCAATTTCAATTCTGCACTTTTTACAACTGGGTCGCGTTGTCTTTCTCCCCTTAGCATCGGTTTGGTTGATGTTAAAATCGATGCGCTCGTTTTTCAGAACGTGACAAATATTGCAAATTTTATAATCATAAGGTTTCCCTGTCTTTTCAATATCAAGAAATGAAATTCGATTCAAATTCAGATTAATTGAAATTCTTTTCCCAATAAAAAATACCTCTGCCCGAGTTTTAGAAATCGATGTAATTATCCCAACTGAATTAATTAAGATGTCCCTGTGCGATTCTGTAAGGATTACAAAATCATCTTTTCTTAGCATGCGATTAAATCAATTATTTTCACTCCCAAAGCATTTGCAATTTTCTGCATAGTAACCAATGTGATATTTTTTTCTGCACGTTCAATCATTCCGATATACGTTCGGTGAACCCCAGCTAATTCTGCCAATTGTTCCTGGGATAGCCCTCTGGAAGTTCTAACCTCCCTGACTTTCTGACCAAAACGAAGAGAAATTTCAGATTTTTCTTGCATAAATTATTTAATCGAATAAAAAAAGTATTTGAAAAATCTGCAGGATTCAACATACTAAAGTTAGCAATAGGGTTATCTATGGTTAGTTTAAGGCAGAAGCAGAATTAATTACTCAACTTTTGGCAATTAGCAAAATTTTGTGGTGGACGTCTAAAGCTGATTGTCAAAAAGTAATCGAATTTCATTCACATGTGCTCTTCGAGTGGTTAAAGCGCAATGGCATGAAAATCCTCCCAAATTCATATTTTATAATCCAAAACTCATGCTCCAAATCCAGTATTTCTTGGCTCTGTCACTGGGACACCTTTTTTGATTGGAATAGGGGTATTTATCAGCAAATGAGAATTTTACCCATAATTTTGGACACCCCTGAAAAATAAAATCATTGATTCTAACTCAAAAATCAACATTTTGAATTTTTAAGATAAAAACCGAT
Source organism: Ignavibacteriaceae bacterium (assembly GCA_020848375.1). Lineage (GTDB taxonomy): Bacteria > Bacteroidota > Ignavibacteria > Ignavibacteriales > Ignavibacteriaceae > H2-BAC3. The sequence goes on along the minus strand of JADLAF010000157.1, from coordinate 10,823 downwards.
GAAAACAGGAGAAGGATTCTATGGGTTTTTTTTCGCCAAATATCTAGCGCAATGGCATTAAGGCGCACAAGGAGGAAAAGTCTTCCCCAATTCAAACTTCATAATTCATAACTCATAATTCATAAATCATAATTCATATTCTGTTTTTTATTTGGAACGAATTTAGTAATTTGTCCTGCCCGGCGTTCGATTTCTTACCAACCATCTGCACTCCGGTCTTAATCAGTTTCTTTTTCTATCAATTAGGAGTAAAAGTTGAAAAAAAACTTCCTGCTTTTCTTTGTTCTGCTGTTAACCTCTGCCTCATTTGCTCAGGTTGAAGTCAGCACCCGTCTGGCAAGGGCTTTACAAAATTCCGCCCCCACAGACTATATTAAAGGATTTGTTTACCTGCGCGATCAGGTAGATATAGAAGCGCTTGATCAGCAGCTTTATGCTGAAAATGCTTCCCTCGAAACCAGAGCTTATACCGTTATAACCACACTCCAGAATAAAGCTCAGAATACTCAGCAGAATCTTATCAGTTATTTTGATGAGCGCTATGCTTTAAGGGAGGTATTCAGCTTTAAGTCTTTCTGGATTGCTAATATGATCCTCATCGAAGCTAAATCCAGCGTATTTTATGAATTGATGAACAACATGGAAGTTGCTCAGATGGATTTGGATGCTGAACTGATGCTCGACAAGCCAATTGTTGCTGCTCATAATGTTGATGGCACTGAGTCAGTTGAACCTGGTCTTAAGATCATCGGCGCAGACAAACTCTGGGCTATGGGCATCACTGGTCAGGGGCGCTTAGTGATGGGTATTGATACAGGGGTTGATCCGACTCATCCTGCACTCAACCATAAATGGCGGGGAAACTCAGTTCCTGCAAGTCAGGCATGGTTTGACCCAGGCGGAGGATCAACCACCCCTAATGACTGCGATGGTCACGGAACACATACCGTTGGCACCATGGCCGGACGTTCAACCACGACGGGAGATACTGTTGGTGTGGCGCCTGATGCTGAGTGGATTGCAGCAAAAACAATTTGTACTTCACCTCATACTTCTAATTCAGTTGCAGCATTCCAGTGGGCAATTAACCCTGACGGAAATGCAACCACCATCACCGATATGCCTGATGCAATCGGTAATAGCTGGTATGATCCAAACGTTTCTGACGAATGTACGGGTATATATAAAACTACTCTAGATGCAGTTGAAGCAGCCGGTATTGCGGTAGTTTTTTCTGCCGGTAACGGCGGACCCGGGGTTTCTACAATAACAAAACCGAAGAATTTAAGTACAACTGAAGTAAACGTATTCTCTGTTGCAAATATTGTCGGCTCCACCTACTTAGGCGGAAGCAACGATCCTATTGCATCCAGTTCAAGCCGCGGACCTTCTGCATGCGGCGGAACAGGTTCATTTTTAATTAAGCCGGAAGTTGCAGCACCCGGAACAAGCGTTCGCTCATCATATCCGGGCGGAGGTTACTCAAGTCTTACCGGTACTTCAATGGCTTGCCCGCATGTTGTTGGAGCCATCGCATTACTTAAACAGTTTGCTCCTACATTGACTGGTCATCAGATTAAAATGGCATTATACAATACTGCAAAAGACTTAGGAGCGGTGGGTGAAGATAACAACTACGGAATGGGATTGATTGACCTTTATGCCGCATTCCTTTCTCTTGGTGTGCCTGATACTGTTGCCCCAACCCAGGTAACTAACCTAACAGCATTTGAACCAAATTCAAATGGACTTAAACTTTCCTGGACAGTTCCTCATGATACTACAAACGGTGGTGTTACGGGATATAGTATAAGAATGTCCAATGCTCCAATCACTGATACAATTGCTTTTAACAATGCCCAGAGTGTTCCATTTGGCGGAGCTCCGGGGGCTTCCGGTACAACAGATATGGTTTCCGTTGGAAACCTGCAACCAGCCACAACCTATAACTTTGCAATACGTGCCCGTGATATGTGGGGCAATTGGTCACTTCTTTCAAACAATGCTTCCGGTACCACTCTTGGCGCACCTGCTCTTACAGTTACACCCGATTCTCTCAGCCGTTTGATGGTAGCCAATGCTGTTTATGTTGATAGTCTCGTTGTTTCAAATGCTTCTGCTCATGCTTCAACATTAAACTATCAGGTATCGCTTGAGAACAATACCTTCCCGGGTAATGTTAAAGTTACACTCGTGCCTGAAAAGTCAGATGTAAACGAGGGTAAATTTCCAGTAAAGGGAGATGAAGCATCCCAGTACACTCCCGGTCTTTCAATCGAGGGGCAGGGTGGTCCGGATGCATTTGGATATAAATGGATTGACAGCGATGAACCAAATGGTCCGGCATATGAATGGAGTGATATTGCGGCAACCGGAACCATTGTATCAAACTGGGTGCCTACTGGCACTTTTGGTGCAAGGGATGAAGGGCATTCTGGTCCAATTTCTTTACCGTTTCCATTTAAGTTCTATGGTCAGGCCAGGAATACTGTTTATGTTTCCTCAAATGGTGTGATTCTTTTTAATGCCCCTACAGGAAACATTTTCACAAATGTAGCTATTCCTACTGCCGCAACACCGAATGAGTATATCGCACCTTTCTGGGATGATCTTGACGGCACTTCAAGCGGTGAAGTTTATTACCGCGCAGACGGAAATAAATTCACTATTCAGTTTACTAACTGGAGAAAGTACAGTGCATCAACATCATCACTTACTTTCCAGGTTGTTCTGCATGCAAATGGCAGAATTATGTATTATTATAACAACATGAATGCTACTCTTAACTCGGCGACTGTTGGCATTGAAGATGCAGCAGGTGCAGTCGGACTTCAGATTGCTTATAATGCAACGTATGTAAAAAATATTCATGCGGTTAAATTTGCTGCTGACCCTGAATGGCTTTCTACCCAGCATACAGGGGGTACGCTCAATAACGGTGCAGCCGCTTCAGTAGTTCTTGAATTCCGTTCGGAGGATTACCCTGCCGGTCATTATTCATTGGATGTTGTTTTTACCACAAATGATCCATTAAAGCCGACCCACACCATTCCTGTTAAGCTCTATATTGACGGTGAAGTTCCTGTTGAGCTAACTTCATTCATCGGCTCAGTTAACGGCAACACAGCGCTTCTTGAGTGGGTCACTGCAACTGAAGTAAACAACAAGGGCTTCCGGGTTGAAAGAAGAAAAGAATCTTCTGCTTCATGGCAGCAGGCAGGATATATAAACGGAAGAGGCAATACAACTGAAATAAGCCGTTATGAATTCAGTGAGACCGGACTTGAAACAGGCGTTTATTTCTACCGCCTTATTCAGGAAGACTACAACGGAACGAGCAAAACTTACAATGAGATCGAAGTTGAAATCAACCGTCCGGACGTATTCTCATTGAATCAGAACTATCCGAATCCGTTTAACCCTGCAACCAGCATCAGCTTTTCACTTCCTGAAAGAGGAAATGTAGTACTTGAAATTTATTCATCTCTCGGTGAAAAAGTCGCCACCCTGGTGAACGAAGTCAGGGAAGCCGGCTATCATCAGGTGAGCTTTGATGCATCACAGCTTACCAGCGGTACCTATATATATACGATCCGTGTCTCAGCCGGTGAAGCATCCTTTACTGATACCAAAAAAATGATACTCGTTAAGTAATGAGTAGTTAAAAATGAATAATTACATTCAACCTTTCATTTTCAACTCTTAACTTTTAACTAAAAAGCCCCGGTACGTCCGGGGCTTTTTTGTTTCCCGAAAGTATGAGCAAAGTGTTGATTTGAGCTGACCCAGTGCTTCGGAGGAACGTTGCAAATATGAAGTGCAATTGGCTATTTCGCTGAGCTAATTTTCAATTATCAGTTCATACTTCACACTTCATAATTCACAATTCATTTCTTTATTTTATGTCCGCTCCGGTTGCCCAGTCCGTCATAGCAGGCGTATTTATATAAATCATGCAGTGTGGGGTAGTTAAATACAGCAGCAAGTATCTGTGGAACGGTAGTGTTGTTATGCACCAGCGTCATTCCGTAATGAATTATTTCACTGGCAATTGGACCAATAATGTGAACGCCCAGAATCTCAAGATTGTCCCGTCTGAAAATCAGTTTAAGGAAACCATCCTGCACTCCCATGATTTTACCTCTGGGCATATCGCGGTAACGGGCTTTTCCGGTTACATAATCAATTCCTTTTTCCTTTGCCTGTTCTTCAGTAAGCCCGACCATTGAAACTTCAGGAATGGTATAGATGCCATAAGGAAAAACCGGGACAATTTCTTTCAGGTCATCTATACCAAAGATGTGTGAAACCGCAACGCGTCCCTGATCCATGCTGGTGCTCGCAAGCGCGGGGAATCCAATGACATCACCAACGGCAAATATATGAGGAACGGATGATCGGTAATCTTTATCAACTGAAACCACCTCTCGCTTTCCGAGCTGCACTCCGGCTTTATCACAATTCAGCGGTTTTGTGTTTGCGGAGCGGCCGGCAGCATAGAGGAACATATCAACTTCGAGAGCTTCACCTGTTTTAAGGGTGATAACTATCGGTTCCTTGTCGTCTTCCGGAACAGTCATCTTTTCAAATGAAGTATTAAAAAGAATTTCAATGCCATCCCGTTTCATCTGCTCAACAAGTTCGGAAGAAAGTTCATTGTCTAAGAATCCCAGTATCCGGTCATTATTATTAACAAGAAAAACTTTTGCTCCCATTGCCCCGAAGATGGTGGCATATTCACATCCGATTACTCCGGCGCCTACAACACAGATAGAGGAGGGGAAATAGGGGAGTTCAAGTATGGTATCGCTGTCATGTACCCTATTTTTATCAAAGGGGATATCAGGCGGCTGATAAGGATATGAGCCGGTTGCGATAAGGATGTTTTCTCCGTAGATGAGTTCTTCACCTTTTGAACCGGTGATTTTTATTATATGATCTGTTTCGAAAGCACCGCTGCCGTGGTATATATCCACATCATGCAGGATGATATTATTCCTTACCTCCTCATTTTGTGAGTCAATAATAAAGTTTTTTCGCCACATGAAATCTTTGATGCTGGCTTTATTTTTCAATTCCCGTTCAATACCATATAACCCTTTATCGTATTTACCGGAGAAATACAGAGCTGATTCTTTAAGGGTTTTTGAAGGCAAGGTTCCCGTATGGACACCCGCGCCTCCATATCGTGGCTCCTTCTCAACAATTGCCACTTTCTTTTTGAAATAAGCCGCCTTTACGGCAGCTTTTTCGCCAGCCGGACCGGAACCCATCACTATCAGATCATACTTCTTCATTTATTCTCCGATGCTTATTATTCATTGGTTCAGGCGATTGCCTGACGGATATCATTAATTAAGTCTTCTGCATCTTCAATACCAACAGAAAGCCGTACCAATTTTTCAGTAAGTCCAAATTTTTCCCGTTTCTCTTTTGGTACTGAGCCATGAGTCATACTGACAGGATGACAAACTAAACTTTCGACTCCGCCCAGACTTTCTGCGAGGGTAAAGATTTTTAACTTTTTTAAAAATTGCTGAACATCTGTAAACTCCTTAAAGTTAACTGAGACCATACCGCCAAATCCGCTCATCTGTTCTTTCGCAAGTTTGTGTTGAGGATGATCAGGCAATCCCGGATATATAACGTCAGCAATTTTGGGGTGTGTCAATAAGAATTGAGCTACTTTTTGCGCGTTCTCGTTATGCTGTTTCATTCTTACAGCTAATGTCTTGGTTGAGCGAAGCGTGAGCCAGCAGTCAAATGGCGAGGGAACACCTCCGGCTGCATTTTGAATATATCTCAGGCGTTCATGTATCGTTGCATTATTAGTAATATTGATACCGCCAATAAGGTCAGAGTGTCCGTTTATATATTTTGTAACAGAATGTGTTACAATATCTGCACCAAGAGTGAGGGGATTCTGAAAATATGGACTCATAAAGGTATTGTCAACCACCAATAGTAAGCCATGTTCTTTACAGATTGCACTAACTGCCTTTATATCAGTGAGGGAAAGCATCGGGTTGGTTGGTGTTTCGATATGTACCATTCTGGTATTAGGACGAATCTCCGCAAGGATATTTTCCGGTTTTGTGGTGTCAACCCAGCTATAACTGAGACCATAATTGCTCATTATCAGTTCAAACAGACGATAGGTGCCACCGTAAACATTATCAGTCACTATTACATGATCACCCGCTTTCACAAGACTCATGAGTGCGTGAATAGCTGCAAGTCCGCTTGCGTATGCAATGCCGAATGTACCTTTTTCGAGGGCAGCAAGATTTTGTTCAAGTGCTGCACGTGTGAAATTATGAGTGCGGCCATACTCAAAACCTTTGTTTTTGCCAAGTTCTTCCTGCGCATACGTTGAAGTGAGGTAGAGGGGGGTAATTACCGCTCCGGTTACCTCATCTGGTTTTTGTCCTGCGTGAATTGCATCAGTTGCGAAACCCATATATATCCTTTTTAAGCTATTGATTCTGAAAATTCTAAAATATCATAACGTGTTATAATGTCAATAATCCTTCCATATTCAGTTACCAGCACGGCCGGTGATTCGGTCAGATAGTGTTTTAGTGATTGCAGGTCTGACTTTTCATCTATGGTCGGGAAGCCGGGGTCCATGATATCCTCCACAAGTGAGTCAAGCAGTTTCGGGTTTTCCAGAAGACTTGACATAACTTTTGCTTCTCTGAGACTTCCCACAGATTCACCAAAATCCATCACCGGAAGCTGAGAAAATCCGGTCGCATCCATCTTTTCAACCGCGGTTTTGATTTTATCCTTACAGTGGACGAAAACCATTTCTTGCGGCTTAATCATCTTTTTACTGTAATATATATCTCGAACGGTTCGTGAGTGATGTTTCAGCATTCGTTTTTGACGAAGCCATTCCTCGCTGTGCATTTTTGTCAGGTATCGTTCTCCGGTATCACAGACGATAAATACGATAATATCATCCTTGCTGGCATCTTTTGCTACTTCAAGAGCCGCATGCAGGATAGTACCTGTGCTACCACCACAAAAAATGCCTTCCTCCTTCGACATTCTTCTTGCAAGGTCAAACGACTCAATGTCAGGAACGTTAATTACTCTGTCAATATATTGGAAATGGACATTTTCCGGAATACAATCCTGCCCGATACCTTCAACCAGATAAGGTATTCCTTCTGTCATTTTACCGGTCTCTTTAAAGTTTTTTAGAATGCTGCCCTGTGGGTCTGCGCCTATAATTTGAACATGGGAATTTTTTTCTTTAAGGAATTTCCCTGTCCCGCTGATGGTTCCCCCGGTTCCCATCCCGGCAACGAAATGAGTTATTCTTCCCGCTGTCTGCTCCCAGATTTCCGGTCCGGTTGTGCGGTAATGGGCCAGGGGGTTTCCGGGATTGGAATATTGATACATAAAGAGTGCGTTCGGAGTTTCGCTTGCTATTTTTCTGGCAACATTAATATAGTAGTCAGGGCTGTCATGCTTCACCGAATTTGGACAGACAATTACTTCTGAACCCAGTGCACGGAGGTAATTTATTTTCTCTGCGCTTACTTTATCGGTAACCACAAATACTGATTTATAACCCTTTACCGAGGCGGCAAGAGCCAGCCCTATTCCGGTATTTCCACTTGTTGCCTCAACCAGGGTTCCGCCGGGTTTAATCTGTCCGGCCTCTTCAGCAAGTGTAAGCATCTGAATTCCGATGCGGTCTTTCACACTTCCGCCGGGATTTATGGACTCTAATTTAGCGAAAATCTGAGGTTTAAGCCCCTTATTGATCTTATTAAGCCGCACAAGGGGGGTATTCCCGATCGCCTCAAGAATGTTTTTCTTAAAATTCATTGAATTAATTCCTTCTTACACACGAAAATGGCTAATGTAACCCGCAAATTTACAAAAGCATTGTGTAAAATTGGGGTTTTAGGTTTCCAATTATTGGTTTTATCGGGTATTTTTCTTCACAATTTTGCGTTAATTTGGCTTATTAAATCATCTAAAGTTTAGCTTTCTATGTCTAAATCTAAAATCGGCATTCAGAAAACGGAAATTGAGATCGAGGTAGATAAAATAACAAACTCGATTGAAAATCTCATCTCTGGTGATACCTTTGATACTGAGGTGGTTTTAGTGAATTGGACTGAAAAAAATACTGTAACTCAGAACTTTGACTGGCTTTTTGATTGGAAGAGCGAATACAGGAAAGCAAACCGTTGAGTATATAAACTAACCATCGTAAATAACCCTAATGTGATCCAAGGTCTCTTAAGTTTGGAAATTAAGTCAGATCATATCTATCTTCATTTACTCGAAAATGCTCCATTTAATAGAGGGGCGATGAAAGTTTATGAGGGTGTAGCCGGTAATTTATTTGCTTTTTCATGTAAACTATCGTTCGATTTCGGTTTTGAAGGATATGTTTCATTTAATGCAAAAACTAAATTAATTGATCATTATTGCAAGATGCTTGGGGCAAAACATGCTGGTGGCACATTAATGATAATTGATACCGAAGCAGCAACATTTTTAATGAACTCATATTTTAGAAACAAATGAAAAAAAAGAAAGTTTTATTCGATCCTGAAATTGTTGGTGGTTTTAATGAACCAACTGAAGAGGATTTTGCGCTTATCTCTGAATTCATAAAACGAGACAAGGCCACAAAAGCAGCAAAGGCATTGAAAAATAACCAAAAGCTCAAAAAGAAGCCTTCTGCTTTGAAGGTTCCTTCTTCAAAAATTTAAAACTAATTTAGGCGCAAGCCCCTGATATAATCCTCCGTGCTCATCCGGCGTTTGCCTTCCGGCTGAAGTTCAAGAAGCTGAAGCGCATTACTGCCGCAGCCGATTGTCCAGCCGGATTTGAGAATCTCTGACTCGCCGGACTTCAGATCGGATCGGTTCACAATTCCAGAAATATATACTTTTATCTGCTTACCGTTATATTCGAAAAAAGCTCCCGGGGAAGGGGAGAGTCCTCTGATAAGATTATGTATCTCTTCCGCGCTCTTGGTAAAATTTATCCTGCAAATTTCTTTGGTGATCTTCGGAGCCGGAGTGGCAAGTTCATCGTTCTGAGGCAGCAAAGTAAAACTGCCGGACTGTATCATATCAATCGTTTCGAGGATTGCCTCAGTACCGAGCATCATTAGCCGGTCGTGCAGCGATCCGAAATTATCTTCCGGTAAAATCTCCGTTTCCTTGCGGATATATACTTTACCGGTATCAACCTTTGGTTCAATTTCGAAAGTGGTAACACCGGTTTTAGTGTATCCGTTAATGAGTGCCCATTGGATCGGTGCCGCACCGCGGAGGGAGGGGAGCAGCGAGCCATGCAGATTAAAAATACTTTTAACCTGAAGTGAAAGTATCTCTTTCGGCAGAATCCGGAAGGCAATCACAACAAATATATCCGGCTGGTAAGAGAGCAATTCCTTTATAAAATCAGGGTCTTTAAGAGATTCCGGCTGAAGCACGGGGATATTATAATTGAGTGCAGTTTCCTTGACCGCAGAAAAAGAGACTTTCAGCCCTCTCCCTTTTTCTTTATCGGGGGTAGTTACCGCTGCAACTACATTATATCCTCTCCGGACTAATTCGTTAAGTGAATGTGCGGCAAACCGGGGCGTGCCCCAGAAAACAATTCTCATCCTGGCTGATATATCCAAAAGATTATTCGGTATCGGTGACGGGATAGTCGCAGTCGAAGTCCCGTTTTTTAATCCGTGTAAGCTGCTTTTTCAGAATCTTTTGTGATTCTTCATCAAGAAGATCGGTAAAAAAAACTCCCTGCAGGTGATCATATTCATGCTGAAGAACCCGCGCAAGAAAACTCTCATCGGAAATTTCGCACTGCTCCAGTTTTTCATTCTGATAGATTAGCTTTATCCCTTTGGGGCGCATAACGGAATTTTTTATTCCCGGAATGCTCAGGCATCCCTCATCCATCTTCACAATTTCCTCGGACTTTTCTGTGATTTTAGGATTAATGCAGGCAAACGGCTTTATATGTTCAAGACCTTCAACTTCAGATACATCAATTACGAATATTGCTTTATTGCTCCCGACCTGATTGGCTGCAAGCCCTACTCCGCTGGCATTATCCATCGTGTTGAACATATCTTTAATCAGTTTTTTTGTTTCAGAGTCAATCTTCTCAACCTTCTGGGCTTTTTTTCGGAGGATTGCATCACCGTAAATCGTAATTGGTAAAATTGCCATTCTTATCGCGGGACTTGGGACTTCTTTAGTAATTTGTGAATTTCAAATTGTAAAAATAATCTAAATTAAGCATCATTTGAAGCAAAATCAACGGAATCATACCCAAGTCAGTTACCAGGCAACCTCCGCCGGACTTAAGGAAAAGTTTGAACGGCATTACCGGCAGTATGACAGGAAGAATATTGCCCCTGACCCGTTGCAGTTTCCGCACAGATACAGTAACCCGCCGGATATTGAGCTGGTCGCGTTCCTTGCATCGGTCTATGCATTTGGTAATGTGAAACAGATTTCCTCGGTGATGGAGAAAATACTTGAACTTCTCGGTAGCTCCCCGGCAAACTTTTTGAAATTCAGTCCGGAGCAGAAAATTGTAACACTTTTTGCTTCAGTAAAACATCGGTTTTACCGGGGGGAAGATACAGTCCGGTTGCTTCTTGTTCTCAGAAACGCATTACTTGGGTACGGCAGCGTAGGTCTTCTAATTAGGGTTTACTGAAAAAGTATAAAACCGCATTATAGCCAATAAAATCAGGGGTTTAAGCGAGATTGACATTTCATTAAGTGCAAGGATTTTTGTAAATTTGCCTAATAAACCTTGCACTTTTT
>JADLAF010000156.1 GCA_020848375.1 Ignavibacteriaceae bacterium | reverse complement strand
TCAAAGATTTTCTGCTGCTGTGTGACGCGGGTTTTAACCAGTTCATGATACACAGGAATCCGGAGAGCTGTTCCCGCCCTGACGGCAAAGGACTTCACCAGCTCACCGTGGTTTGACGGGGGAACATAAAGAATAAGATCAAATCTGGTACCGGCTAACTGCTGCTTAACCGCACGGACAAACATATCCACCAGAAAATCGGGGAAATCTCCCCCCTGCTCATACTTGCAGCGGTGAAGAACACTCCCCACCTGAGAGAATCCGTAAAATGAAGCCGCAACTCCGCTGACCAGATTAGAGGTTTTTAATTCGATTTCGATTACAGGAAAACAATTCAGCTTGAAATCAGCAAGTTTTTCAGTCCATTCAGGAGTAACCTGCACGCGAACTTTCTTTTCACCGGTGTTATCGCAGTTGGTGTAGTTATGATCATAGGAGTCCCCCAGATAGTCACACAGGAATTTCATGCGGCTGCCTCCGGTTTGTATATACGCGGACATCTGGTCGAGATCATGCATTTTGGTTTTACGGAGTTCATCAAAAGCGGAGGTATCTATTTTGGTTGATTTACCCGTGAGCTCATACATTTTCTGTTTGCCGAACTGCACTTCGCGGATGATGCCCTGCTCAATCAGGTCAGCTTTAATCACCCGTATCTGGTTGAGTTTCAGATTCACTTTGCGCAGTATATCTGATTCGGTAAGCATCTCCTGTTCAAGCGCATGCAGAACCTTCTGGTATTTCTGAAGTGACGGGCGGGCGTTTTCAATAAAGGACTCAGGTAGCCGGCGGTCATCAGGGCCGTGGAAGAGCATGATATATGAGGTTTCACCATCGCGTCCGGCTCTTCCTATTTCCTGATAATAGTGCACCGGAGACTGCGGCATCTGTGTGTGAATGATAAAGCGTATATCAGGTTTATCTATACCCATACCAAGCGCGTTTGTGGAGACAATACACTTCCACCGGTTTGACATCAGCCCGTTCTCAATTTCCACTCGGGAGTCAGCATCAAGTCCTGCGTTATATCCTCTTACTGAAACTCCGCACCGCTCAAGCCATTTGGTATAAAGATCGGTATCGGTACGGGTGCCGGTATATATAATACCAGTGCCCGGCATCTTTTCGATATTTTTGCCGAGCCAGATCATTTTTTCATCATCTGAAGAAACCGGTACTACAAAGAGTTTAAAGTTATCCCGCAGGAGATTACCGCGCAGGATAGTCAGGTTGCCGCCAATTTGTTCTGCAATATCTTTTTCAACCCGCTTTGTTGCCGTTGCGGTAACAGCGAGCACGGGAAGTCCGGCAGGAAGCAGTTTCACCAGATTAATAATGCGCCGGAACGCGGGGCGGAAATCATGTCCCCATACGGATATACAATGGGCTTCATCAACCACCACCATAGAAAGATTCATGTTAACCGCTGCCTCAATCCACTCGCTGTTCTCCTGACGCTCCGGGGCTATATAGAGGATTTTAATGTTCCCCTCTTTTGCCTCCCGGATGATAGCGGTATTTTCTTCCTCGGTCTGTTCGCTGTTTATGCACCGGGCCGAAATTCCGAGCGAGGTGAGTTTTTTCACCTGATCACGCATCAGGGCGATAAGCGGGGAGAATATTACTGTGGTTCCGGTAAAAACCGTTGCGGGGAACTGAAAGCAGAGTGATTTGCCGAAACCGGTTTTTTCGATCAGAAGGACGCGTTCACCATTAAGCACACGGCTGACCGCTTCCCACTGACGGTCGTAAAAAGAGGGAATTCCAAATCGCTGTTTAAGAAGCTGTTCAGCTTCAGGTCTGGTCATAATTGAGCCCGGAAAAAATGATTGGAAAATTATGAAAGAGACGGCGAAAAATGAAATTTAAATGGTTACTTTTCCTGACAGGTTACCCGGCCCGCCATTTAAGACCCCAAAACCTCGCGCAAAAGTTGTTAAGACGCAAAGAGTTTCCCGCAGAGTGCCACTTAAAATTCCCAACCCCGTTGTCCCCAGAGTCGCCAATGTCCCCAAGATACCACCCAAAGAGTTCGCCCAAAAACGGCAGATTTTCCGTAAATTTGGGCTGATTTTTTTGAAATTTTACCAGAAATCCAATGCTCGATATTAAACTCATTCGCGAAAACCCCGATTTTGTTAGAAAAGGCCTTGCCGCCAAAAAGGAAAAAGACCGCATCGGTGAAATCCTCACTCTTGATGAAGAACGCCGTACCCTCATCTTTGCTGTGGAAGAACTGAAAGCCAAAAAGAACCAGGCCTCGGCCAAAATTCCGCAGATGAAAAAAGCCGGCGAAGATGCATCCGCCCTGCTGGCTGAAATGAAAGGGGTCTCAGATGAGGTTACCTCAAAGGATAAACGCGTTTCGGAAATTGAAGAAGCGATTAACAACATCCTTGCGTATATACCAAACCTGCCGCATGAGTCGGTTCCGGTTGGTATGTCGGCTGAGGAAAATGTTGAAGTGCGCAGATGGCTGCCTGAGGGTTACAAGTTTGAGCCGGATTTTAAACCGCTTGACCACATACAGCTTGGCAAAAAACTGAACATCCTTGATTTTGAACGGGGTGCAAAAGTTACGGGCTCAGGTTTCCCTATATATAAAGGAAAAGGCGCAACTCTTGAGCGCGCGCTTATTAACTTCTTTCTTGATATGCACATTAACGAGCACGGGTATGAGGAGATTTTTCCTCCGTTCTTAGTGAACCGCGATTCAATGAAGGGCACCGGCCAGATTCCGAAGATGGAAGAGGATATGTACTTCATCGAAAAGGACGGGCTCTACCCTATCCCCACTGCCGAGGTACCGATCACTAATATATACAGGGATGAAGTTCTTGCCGAGAAAGATTTGCCGGTTAAGTATGCCGGATATTCTGCATGCTTCCGCCGTGAAGCGGGTTCGTACGGAAAGGACTCAAAAGGATTTTTGCGTGTGCATCAGTTCAACAAAGTGGAGATGGTTAAATTTGTTCAGCCGGAAACTTCATACGATGAACTTGAAAAATTAGTGAAGAACGCAGAAGATATATTGCAGGCGCTGCAGGTTCCTTACCGTATTCTGATGCTCTGCACCGGAGACTTAAGTTTCTCAGCCGCAAAGTGTTACGATATTGAAGTCTGGTCACCGGCAGAACAGAAATGGCTTGAGGCATCTTCCTGCTCAAACTTTGAGGGCTTTCAGGCACGCAGAGCGAATATTAAATTCCGTAAAGAAGAGAATAAAAAACTGGAGTATATACACACGCTCAACGGCTCGGGACTTGCAACCAGCCGGCTGATGGTTTCGCTATTGGAAAACTGCCAGACACCCGAAGGCACTATTGGGATACCAAAGCCGCTGCAAAAATACACCGGCTTTAGCATCATCGGGTAACACGAACAACTATATATACACTTAAGATAACGATTTACAGAAAATTAAAGATATATATATGACAAAAGCACAGTTAACGGTTATTGGCGCGGGTCCGGGCGGATACGCTGCCGCATTTTACGCTGCTGATCTGGGAATGCAGGTCACGCTTATTGATATGGAAAAAAATCCGGGAGGAGTATGTCTCTACCGGGGATGTATCCCCTCTAAAGCATTGTTACATGTGGCAAAGCTGATCAATGAATCAAAAGAATCATCGCACTGGGGTGTGGAGTTTCAGCCGCCGGTTATTAATCTCGAAAAGCTTCGGAACTGGAAACAAAGCGTGGTCGGCAAAATGACCGGCGGGCTCGGCGTGCTTTCTAAACAGAGGAAGATTAATTATATACAGGGACGCGCGCAGTTCACCGGCTCCAATACTCTTTCTGTAGCCAAGGTGGAAGGCGGAACCGAAGAGGTGCAGTTTGATAATTGTATTATTGCAACCGGTTCAGTTATTGCCACCATTCCGGCATTTGAAATTAACAGCCCCCGTCTGCTCAACTCAACCTCCGCGCTTGATCTGCCGGAGATACCGGAGTCACTCCTGGTTGTTGGCGGCGGATATATAGGGCTTGAGCTTGGTTCGGTATATCAGGCGCTTGGTGCAAAGGTTTCCGTAGTTGAAATGACCGGCGGACTGCTCCCCGGTGCTGACCGCGATTTGGTTGCGCATCTGGCAAAAATGCTGGATAAGAAATTTGAAAAGATTATGCTTAACAGCAAAGTGCTTGGCATAAGAGAAGTTGAAAACGGACTTTCAGTAAAAATTCAGGCGCAGGATGGAACCGAAACCGAAACCATATATAGTCATGTGCTTGTATCTATCGGAAGAAAACCAGTTACCGCAGGGCTTGGTCTTGAGAACACAAAAGTAAAGGTAACCGCGCGCGGCTGGGTTGAGATTGACAAACAGTGCCGCACTGCTGACCCTAATATATACGCCATCGGTGATATAGCCGGTGAACCGATGCTTGCACATAAGGCATCACATGAAGCGCGCATTGCAGTTGAAGTAATTAACGGACACAAAGCTGAGTTCGCTCCGCTTGCAATTCCGGCAGTTGTGTTTACTGATCCTGAAATTGCCTGGGCGGGTCTAACCGAAACACAGGCACGTGAGCTTGGCATTAAACACGAAGTTGCAAAATTCCCCTGGGCTGCATCAGGACGTGCAACCACATTAGACCGGTTTGACGGTGTTACAAAACTGATTATCCGTTCGGAAGATCAGCGCGTTATAGGTGTTGGTATCTGCGGACCCGGTGCGGGAGAACTGATAGCCGAGGGAACACTTGCTATTGAAATGGGTGCAAATGTTGAAGATTTGAAACTGACCATACATCCGCATCCAACATTGTCTGAAACAGTGATGGAAGCCGCGGAAGTGTTTTTTGGACAGTCATCGCATTTCTACAGACCGAAGAGAAGTTAATATATATATGGTGATTGCGGGGATGGTTATTAAATCGTCCTTGCATTACCAATCCCATTTAAACGCAGAGTAAAACAAAGTTAAGGGCAGAATATCGCAAAGTTTTAAACTTCATTTCGTACAGACAGATAATAGTCTGTCTCACTCCTTCAGTATTATATTTGAAGTGATATAAGTTTGTAGAGACACGCCGCGGCGTGTCTCTACGGATGCATTATCTCCGTGATGCACATAACACCTCGGCGTTAAAGAGTGAAATTGATTTTAATAATGATTAAGCATTTTCGTACAGACAGATTATAATCTGTCTCCGCTACAAACATGTTATCCTATAAAAATCCCGATATTTGGAGCCCCGTTTCGTACAGACAGATAATAATCTGTCTCTACATTCTCAATCCCGCGAAGAATTTCAAGCTGACAGACGCCGATCAAATTCCCGATTTCTACTATTCATTGTACATTGAATTACTAATTACTACTTCCTCATTACTAATTATCTCCGATCGTCTCGGTTCTTCTTATAAAATCATATATCGTCTGATCTTTTGAGTTGAGCAGTTCATCCGGTGTGCCGGTGAAATAAACTTTTCCCTCATGCATCATTGCAACACGGTCTGCAACGTTCTTCACGCTGAACATCTCGTGCGTTACCACAACAGAGGTTACTTTAAGACGGCCGGCCAGTTCTTTGATAAGTTCATCAATATTGTCTGACATGATCGGGTCAAGACCGGTTGTGGGTTCATCGTAGAGTATATATCGCGGATTCATAATGAGTGCGCGTGCCAGGCCAACGCGTTTTCTCATTCCGCCTGAAAGCTCACTCGGTTTGCTCTTCTGGATACCGGCCATCCCAACCATCTCAAGTTTTTCTGCTACGGCTTTATCCATTTCGAGCTGACTGAACTTTTGGCCAGACTCAACAATCGGGAGCATGATATTTTCTTCCACGGTCATTGAGTCAAAAAGCGCCGCACCCTGAAAAAGAAATCCGAACATCTTGCGGATGACATAGAGCTCTTTTTC
>JADLAF010000155.1 GCA_020848375.1 Ignavibacteriaceae bacterium | reverse complement strand
CTGAAAGTGTATGCCCGCTTGATCCGATACCGGTGATGTTTCTTACAATGTTTGTGAAAGCCGCATCGGTCGCAACCTGCAGGCGGTAGCTTGTAGCACCGGTTACATCATCCCAGTCAAACACGGTATTAACCGGCTGAACAACTGCCGCATCAGCAGGAGAGCTGAGAACCGGTGTTGTAACAAGTGTTCTAAAAGTGAAAGGTGCCGAATATCCTGCTGTTTCAGATCCGTCTGTTGCGCGGACTCTCCAGTAGTAAACCGTGTAGTTGTTTAATGTGGTAGTCAGAGCATACGAAGTTCCTGTTTCTCCTGCTGCGCTTTCAACGATATTCGTAAAGATTACATCTGTTGCAACCTGAAGATCGTAAGCAGTTGCGCCAGTTACGGTATTCCAGGTTAAGGTCGGGGTCAGCGAAGCAAATATACTTGCGTCTGAAGGAGTACTAAGCACCGGAGCCGCCAGCTCCGTTCTGAATGAAAATGCTGCCGAGAAAGAACTCCAGATAGATCCGTCATACGATCTGACTTTCCAATAATACTGGGTATAATTGTCAAGGTCCGGGGTTAGATGAGAATAGGACAAAGAGGCAGTGTATTCATTTATTACCAGGGTCGAGAAACCAGGGTCAGTTGAAACGTGCAGGTTGTAATTAGTTGCACCTGATACCAAACCCCAGCTAAAAACCGGATTTACCGACTGAGCCGTTGCCCCGTCTGACGGAGCTGAAAGTGCGGGCTGCGCCAAAAGACTTGTGCTCAATAGAGCGACAAACCAAAGCACCATAACCGACTTGGTGAAATTTGTAAAAATGCTATTCATGCTATAACCCTTCGATGAATATAAAAAAAAAAATTATTAAAAACCTGATGCTCCCGCAGAGGTGAAGCCCATTCAGAATTCAGTAAACCCGCCGGAGAATAAAAGCTCTTTACTCATACCACTCCGGATACTGAATGTATCTGATACTTAAAAATCTGCCAATGAAATTGTTCCCGGAAGGGAACCCTCTAACTAAAAATATTGTGTTCATGTTTTGAAGCAGACAAACAAGCTCTCATCGCTGAATCTGCTCCCGCGGTTTACCTTACAACAAGAGACTTTACCGCAAAATGGATAGGCAAGATAAAGAATTTCTTCATTTTCACAAGAAAATTAATCACGCTCTGTCCGATTTTTCATCAGAAACAGTGATTCTGTGATGAAAATCTCATCGGTTACCAATAAGCATCTGTCGGATGAAGGGGTGGGTTAGCGAAGAACCTGTTCCGCGGTCTTTGCTTTTAACCTTCGCCTGTCTTGCACGGGGTTAACTTAGTTTTTGCCCTCTGCGGGGGACTTTAAGTAAACCTTGCTCTCTGCGGTTAAATGTTCTCCTGTGGCCTGGCGCGGGGTTATCCGTTCAAGGACTGAAAAGGCAGGATGCACTTAAACATCAAATTGTTGCAGCAAAAATTCACATTTACAGTTTTCAAATTCATTCTTCAAAATTCATAATTCATAATTCAGAACGTGTTTCTTTCCTGAGGGCTCAAGCGCCTCAATGGTATAAACACCTTTTTCAGAAACTTCCTTCGAAAAAAAGTGGTCAGTCATATATGCGGCAACCCAAGCGTGCTTTGCGGGCATACCGTCTCCGTCAAAAAGTTCCACAGCACGGCTGTCTTTGGTTAATTCGCGAGTCATAAGGCCAAGTTTGTCAGAACCTTTATATAAACTGATTTCCCAGCTTGCATCGGCAGCCCAAACGTTAGCAGCCAGATACTTCTTACCATCCTTTGAATATACCATTGCTTCCATCTGGTAGTCCTCAGGTTTGCCTGTTCCTTTATAGCGCCGGTTAAGAGAGATGCCGTCCACTTCATAGATGGCGTATCCGTTGGGTGTACCGTCACCACAGATATCGGAAGTCCACCAGGCACCGCAGACCGCCCCGATGATGTCAATGCTGCAGCCGCCATCCTGTATATATTCGCTCTCGTGAGTATGACCGCAGATGATGGTTGACTGATACGGCTCAAGCAGGCGGTAGAGCATCTCACGGTTGGTGACAACAATTGAGTTGGATGGCGTCTTTTTATCATTCCGCTCATGCTGCTTTGAATAAACGGGAATATGTGTTAACACAACTACACGGCTCCCTTTTTCCACATACTGTAAATCGCGCTGAAGCCACCTGAGCTGATGATCAGGTATATATCCTATATATCCGCTGAACCAGAAAACATCATCCAGCACCACATAATGCACCGCGCCGCGGTTAAAGGAGTAATATGCCGGACCAAACTTTTCTTCAAAGCCGGCTGCTGACATCTCATCACTCTTTGAGCCGGGCACTACATCATGGTTCCCTAGCACCTGAACAAATGGCAGTCCGGTTTTTGCCACACCCTCTATATAATCCGGGTATAAATCAAGTTTGTCAAAAACGATATCACCAACAGTAACACCAAACATCCCCATGCCTGCATACTGCTTTACTGAAGCAGCTATATCAGGAATTGACTCCTTATGGAAACGCTCCATATCCTGCTTATCAAGCATCTGAGTATCGCCTAATGCAAAGAAGACATGACTATTGTCATCATCGGGGTTTTTCGACAGGTCAAATGACGCGGTGAACTCTCCGTTGCTGCGCGGGGTTATCCGCCGGTAGTGCTGCGCAATCCCTTTCCCGTTAACCGGCAGTATATATCCTGAAGGAATGGAGCAGTGGACAAACCGTGCATCTGAGGAGGTGATAAGTTCATACGTCCCGTCTGAAGATGTTACCGCGGTCTGAAAGCCGTCTGAAACCACAGCACCTTTTACCGGAAGCGCTCCGGAGGAAACCTTGCCACGGATTCTTATCCTGCCATCAGTTTCGCTAAGGGGACGAAGACGGGCAAATACGTCTGTTGGCAGAAATGCGGCTGCTGAGCCAAGGAGTGAATATTTAAGAAAATCGCGGCGTGATGCCATGAGAAATTGCTCCGGATGTTATCTCAAAATTTACGGAAATCTGCAATAAAGGAGAATTAATTTTTTGTTAAATAGCTGTGAATTGGGCTTGAGCGGTTTAGTTAAGGACAAAAAGGACTTTAAGGACAGCAAGGACCCTAAGGACTGCCTGAGGTTAGGCAAACCTTTGCGAGACTTCGCGCTTTACTCTTTGAACTTTGCGTTTAATTTTTTGTGGTTTTGCAAGAGGCAGGCCTTACGCAAAAAAAAGCGGAGTGCCCGCTCCCGTGGCGGGGAGCAGGCATCCGCTTTACCGTATATATAAGAGAATCTTTAGTTTATTTCTTTACTAACTGTACTTCAGAGAGGAGCTTCACCTCATCTGAAACCAGAACTCCGCCCGTTTCAAGAGCAGCATTCCAGAGAAGACCAAAATCTTTTCTGCTGATTTTTCCGCTGAGCGAAAATGCGGCTTTGGTGTTACCCCAGGGGTCTTTCATCAGACCGCTGTATTCTGCATCAAGAGTGATGCTTTTTGTTACGTCACGGATGGTGAAGTCACCGCTTACTTTATACTGATTGTCCTCCACTTTTTTAATTTCAGTTGAAACAAAGCTGAGTTTTGGGAATTTTTCAACTTCAAAGAAGTCTGCACTTCTGAGGTGTGCATCGCGGTCAGTGTTTGCGGTGTCAATGCTTGTTGTGTCCGCGCTGAAACTGATTTTTGATGTTTCAAATTTGTCATCCTCATTTTCGACGGATGCTTCAAATGAATTGAACTTGCCTGAAACGTTTGTGAACATCATGTGCTTTACTTTAAAGCCGATTTCTGAGTGTGTCGGGTCAACTGCCCATACTGATTTTGCCATTGCTGGTCTTCCTTTCTTTTATATATATGATTTATTTATTAGAATCTTTATTTGTCATAGGCACTTCCATCAGCAGGAAGGAAGCATCCGAGTCTGCTCGTATGGACGCGTTTGTGGTTTCCCGGAGACCAAAGCCGTCACGGTCATAAAGCTGCTGTCCGTTTACCGTAATCGTGCCTTTCAGGTTGAATATATACAGACCGTTTCCTTCACTCTTCAAGCGGTACTCTGTTTCTGTGGCTTTTTCAAAGTCCGCAAGATGGAACCATGCGTTCTGGTGAATCCACACACCCGCATCATCGCGGTCAGGTGATAGTATCTGCTGAAGTTTGTTTTTTCTTTCAGCCGGATTAAGCGTAATCTGATCATAGCGCGGTGTAACGTTGCGTGTATGGGGAAAAACCCATATCTGCAGAAACTTTACTTCACGGTCTTTGTTCTTGTTAAATTCACTGTGTCTTACGCCGGTACCGGCGCTCATTACCTGAATGTCTCCATGCCTGATAACCGTGGTGTTACCCATGCTGTCCTTATGTTCAAGATCGCCTTCAAGCGGTATAGAAATGATTTCCATGTTGTCATGCGGATGAGTGCCAAAACCCATTCCCGGAGCAACAATGTCATCATTGAGAACCCGGAGAGCACCAAACTGAATCCTGTCAGGATTAAAATATTCAGCAAAACTGAAGCTATGTCTGCTTTTGAGCCAGCCATGATCAGCTTTACCCCGGCTCTCTGATGTATGTAACACTGATTTCATTGTTCTTGTTCCTGTTATCAAAAATTTATGATACAAAATTACGGGAACTGAGAAGGGAACGGAATGAACCACCTTAAGAAATTATCTTAAACTATATTAAGAGGGGGGGTATTTGGTGCTAAATAAAGGACAATAAGGACATGAAGGACAGGGTAAATTTAAAACTCTGCGAGACTTTGCGTTTTACTCTGCTTACTCTGCGTTTAAATTTTGGGTGCGAAGCAATTGTACATTGATCTTTAGTTTTCTCTGAGAAACTCTCCTCTGATTTTACTCAGGAACTCCGGTGTTATTCCTATATACGATGCAATCAGTTTTTGCGGAAGGGTATTGATGAGCCCCGGATAGGTGCCGCAGAATTTTTCATACCGCTGCCTTGCGGTGGTGCTTAGATTATCCATCAGACGCTGCTGTGTGCTCACTAATGCTTTCTCGGTTATCACACGAAAGTAGTGCTCAAGCTGAGAAATTTTTCCGCACAGGTGCTGCTGATCTTCGCGGCTGAGGATGAGCACTTCTGTATCAACCAGGGCATCCACATTCAAGTAGCTCTCTTTACCGGAGATAAAACTGTACATATCAGTAACCCACCAGTTTTCAGGCGCAAACTGCAGAATGTGTTCAAAGCCGTTCCGGTCAATCGAATAAGAACGCAGACAACCGCTTATGACAAAAGCGGCTACCTTTGCTATCTGATGTTCATGGAGCAGGAACTGCCTCTTGCGAATGGTCTTTTTTTCGAGAACATCCTCAATCTGTTTTTCCTCATCTGCTGAAAGCAGAGTAAGGTTTTTAATGTGGGATAAAAGTTTGCCTGCGGGCATAGATCAATTTACAATGTACAATTAACAATTAACAACAGGGGAAAAATAATCAGAAAAGTTGAATTCTGGTGCAGGGTAATCAGAGCAAAGACTTAAAGGACAAGAAAGACAGCTAGGACAATGGGGATCAGATATCAGCGGAAAATTCCTGCTTTGCGTCTTAGCGGCTTTGCGCGAGGCAGGCGGAGTAAGGAGTTTAAAGGACGAGAAGGGTTAAAAATTCATAATTCATACTTCATCCTTCATAATTAAAAAAGGCACCCCTTGCGGAGTGCCTTTTTGTAAGAAGCATGTTCGTGTGTGGTGAAGCGAATTACTTCATCATAACCATTTTCTTGGTCATGGTGTAGGTGCCTGCACTTACTTTGTAG
>JADLAF010000154.1 GCA_020848375.1 Ignavibacteriaceae bacterium | reverse complement strand
CGGTCCCGGGTATGGTACCTTCAGCTCGCCTGAGGTATTATACTGCATAACCAGAGTACCCCCCTGCATTACGTAGGCAAGCAGGGTTTCAAGAATATGAGCTGCATTCTTCCGGGTATTAAAAAGCCGGACTCCGGTTACAATACTTTCATAAGAAGCTAACTTCTCTGGTGTTATATCTTTCTCTTTAAGGGAAGTTACCTGATATCCGGCTGATTCAAGCACCTCGGCAACTTTATCCCCCGCTCCCTCGATATATCCAATCTGCTTTTTTTTCCGGGTAATTGAGGTGAAAAGAATCTTAGCTTCTGCATGGGGCTGAACAATCTGCAGAGGTATATGCGGATAATTGATTTCGTAATATGAACGGTCTGCTGAAATATCACCGGCGGTAAACAGAAAACCAACAGAGCCGGTGCTCATTCCCTTATTCTGCTTTATGGTAAAAGAATACATTCGTTCTTCACCTGCAGTGAGGTTATCCACAAAGTAATCAACAGGCGTGGATAACCATCCCTCAGGCAGCCGTAGAGTTAGTTTGCCGGAAAGGGAAGAAGCATTGCTGCGGAGCGTTACGCTGATTTTTTTCTCTTCAGAGTTATTCGCTATATATAATTCTTTTTCCGGAATAAGCGATAAAACAGGCAGCACAGCCGGTGCGCGCCAGGTTTCCCCCTCAACCGGATCATTCTTGCGGAAGAGCACGGGAAGTTCTGTGCTGAACCGGGCACCAAACAGCTCAAGCGTTACTGATGATGTGAACTGATAACCAATTTCCGGCAGTATTCGCCTCTTCTGATCATAAACGGTAAAGCGGCTGCTGTTCATCGGCTCATCAGTCCAGAATGGATTTGTAAGCCGCTCATTCAGGGAAATAACCATACTGTGTTCGGTAACTTCCGGCCTGTTAAAACCAGCTACTTTGTTTACCGGAAGCTCATTAACCGAGAGTATGGTAAGAGGAATTGCTCTCCTGTTGATGACGGAGGTTTTAATATATATAGTATCACCGCGGCTATACTGGCCTTTTGATGAAACAGACTCAAGCCAGATTCCGCTCATTGAAATAATAAGAGAGCGAAGATCAGCGAGTTTTTCATCAAACTCTTTTTTCTTAGCACTCATAACAGTGTTATATATATCAATCAGCAGCGGAACTGATTTTTCCGGCGCGTTCAGGTCATACTCACTAATCGCTTTTTTAAGCAGTGCGTCTATATCTTTTGTAAAGCCGTATATATTCCACTTGCAGCCCGCACCGCTAAAGATATCATCCTTAGCATATTCGCCATCAATATGCAGGAAGTGCTGAATCTGCTCACCCCGCTGCGGTGAAGAACCAAAGCCCTGGCTCTTGTGCATCGTGCGGCTCCGGGCTGCAATTTCATTGAAGGACATTCCGGCCGGCAGATAATACTCACCAATATCAAGGGTTGAGAGTGTATCCGGATTGATTCCGCGGCTTTTAAGAACCGGACCCCACCCGTTCCACAACAGACGTTTTGGCTGCCAGGGGGAAACATCCTTTAACTGCTCCGGATATATATCAGCCCTCCCCGCCAGCCGGAATGCTTCCTCAGCAAGAATAGCCGAGGCAGTGTGATGACCGTGACCACCCTCCCCAGTTGCAGGAAAGCGGGTGATAATAACATCCGGCCGGAAAGAGCGTATAACATAAACCACATCAGCCAGGATGGAGTCTTTATTCCAGAAAGCAAAAGTCTCAGCGGGTGATTTTGAATAACCGAAGTCATAAGCCCGTGTGAAGAACTGCCGCGCGCCATCGGTACGCCGTGCTGCCAGGAGCTCCTGGGTGCGGATGATGCCCAGATCAATACCCTGTTCATCCCCGATTATGTTCTGACCACCGTCACCGCGAGTGAGGGAGAGATATGCGGCTTCAAAGCCAAGTTTGTTAGCGCAGTAAGCCAGCACCGCGGTATTTTCATCATCAGGATGAGCCGCCACATAAAGAACCCGCCCGGTCTGGCTCAGGGCCTTAAGCTCCTCCAAAAGCTGCACCGGACTTCTGGGAGTCAGAGCGGGTTGGGGGAGGAGCGCGGAAGTACAGATGAGAAAAATCAAAGAAACCAGAGAACTGCGGTAAGGAGACATCAAGGCGAAAAATCCGTTAAAAATCGTAAATAAAGCTGTAAAATAAGAATTATGAATGAGGTAAGGGAAGGGTAAAATGAGCCAAGTTTTATGTCATAAAAAATGAAAAACACTGAATAAAAATCTCTATTTTTGCACAAAAATATAGTTTTGTATTATTCCTGAATGATAGATTTACAGTCACCAACAAGTTTCGCAGATAAAATGGGTATTGAGTACTCCAGATCTGTGAATCAAAAGCATAAAAAGGAACACGGTCAGTTTTTTACTCCTGTCGAGATAGCGGGATTAATGGGACGGTTAGTTTCTTATAACAAGGAAACTTGTACTATCCTTGATCCGGGATGTGGTACTGGAATTTTGTCCTGCGCACTCATAGAAAATTTAGTTTACACTAATAAGTCATTAAAAGAACTATTTTTAACATTATATGAGACAGATACTGAGCTACTCCCTTATTTAAGCAAAACAATGGAGTATTTAAAGAACTGGCTCACAGATTTAGGAATAGATTTTACATGTATTTTAAAAACTGATGATTTTATTCTAAATAACGCTCACTATTTCAATACAAGAGATGAACTATTTTCAGAAAATCAGGAAAAGTTTGATATAGTAATCTCTAATCCCCCTTATTTTAAGCTGCCAATTAACGATAAGAGAGCAATCGCTTCTAAAGAAATAATCAACGGTCACCCAAACATTTATGCAATGTTTATGGCTCTATCAGCTAAAATGCTGTACGAAGGGGGTCAGTTGGTTTTAATTACTCCGCGCAGCTATGCTTCCGGAGGATACTTTAAATTATTCAGACAATATTTCTTTAACCTGATTACTATTGAGAAAGTACACCTTTTTGTTTCGCGAAAAGAAACTTTTAACAGAGACAAGGTTTTACAGGAAACCGTAATTATTAAAGGACTAAAAGAAGAACCTAGAGAAGATTCCTCAGTTGAAATAAGATCGTCCGTTGGAATAAACGATATACTAAAACCAGTTATTAAGAAATTTGCTCTCGGAGAAATACTTAATCTGAGGTCAGATGATAAAGTTCTCTATTTACCGACATCAGACAATGACGAAGCAATATTGCACATATTTAAGGCCTGGAGCGGAACATTAACCAAGTACAATATCGGAATATCTACCGGACCTGTGGTTGCATTCCGAGCATGGGACTATATTCACGAGGTTTATGAAAACGGTCAAACGGTACTTGCACCTCTTTTGTGGCTGCATAATATAAAAAAAATGGAAGTGTTATGGCCTGATCATAAACCGGAACGAGGACAGTATATAAGAGTTGAAAAGCAGTCAAAATCATTATTGTTACCAAATAAGAATTATGTGTTACTCAGAAGATTCAGCGCAAAAGACGATAAAAGCAGATTAATAGCAGCACCTCATTTTAGCAGCAGTATAGAAACCGAATTTGTTGGGATTGAAAACAAAGTAAATTATATTTATAAAAGACTAAATATTTTTGAAAAGTCTGAAATGATAGGAATTTGTGCATTGTTAAACAGCCGGCTCTATGACCAGTATTTCAGAATGTTTAACGGAAATGTAAACGTAAGCGCAACAGAACTGAGGGAAATTCCATTTCCACCAATGGAGGAGATTAAAGAACTTGGTAATACTCTCATTCTTTCGAATGATTTTTCAGAAGAAAATATTAATAAAACAGTGAACAGTTTTACTGAATACCAAGAATTCCATGTATGAAAAAAACAGATGAAGCCAAACAAATTCTCAGTGAGTTGGGACTACCGGACGAACAACAGAATGAAATATCAGCACTTACGTTATTAGCGTTATGCGGAATAAAGCCAAGATCAAAATGGAGCAGTGCCACACGAAGCAGTCTAAAAATTACTAAAGGAATAATGGCATTTGTTTCTGATGTTTATGGAAGAAATTATGCACCAAACACGAGAGAAACATTCCGAAGACAGGTGTTACACCAATTTGTTCAGGCAAAAATAGCTGATTACAATCCTGACAATCCCGGTCTTGCAGTAAACAGTCCCAACGCACACTATTCTATCAGTGAGGCGGCCTTAAAAGCAATAAAGAGTTTTGGTACCCCGCTTTGGAAAGAGTACGTTAATGAGTTTATTAAGCAATCAGGTGAGCTAAAAAGCAGATACTTAGGCCAAAGAGAGTTGTCATTAATCCCTGTAACCCTGAGTAGTGGTAAAAAGTTAAAATTATCTCCCGGAAAGCATAACGAAGTTCAAGCTGCTGTTATCCATTTTTTTGCCTCGCGATTTGCAAAAGGCGGACAAGTAATATACCTTGGCGATACAGCCAATAAAGAACTCTATATAGACAGGGAATTTCTATCCAAGTTAAGAATACCGATAGACAAACACAGCAAATTGCCTGATATAATTATTTACAGTGAAAAACAAGATTGGCTCTATTTAATTGAAGCGGTTACCTCCCACGGACCGGTTTCTGCTAAACGAATGGTTGAATTAGAAGAATTGTTAGAAAAAAACACATCAGGCAAAATTTATGTAACCGCGTTTCCATCAATGGAAGAATTCAGAAAACACTCAATGAATATTGCGTGGGAAACAGAAGTTTGGATAATGGATATTCCCGACCACTTAATTCACTTTAATGGTGACAAATTTCTTGGTCCGAGGAAATAATAGAATAAAGAGATAACATGCTCCTTCGCGAAAAAGATAAACATTCTCTTGCCGCCATTTTTTCGAACATTTCCGGAAAATTTGAAGTCTGGGCCTACGGAAGCCGTGTTACCGGCGAGGCACACGATGGAAGCGATCTTGATCTGGTGTTGCGTTATGAAGACTTACAACCCCTTCCAAATGAAATAATGAACCGCTTACGAGAGCAGATACGAGAAAGTAATATCCCAATACTGGTTGAAATACGTGACTTGGCAAAAATTCCAGAAAGTTTCCGGAAGAATATACTTGAAAAACATGAAGTTCTTTACAGAAGCAGAATTTGATTTTTCCTTTATAAACCCAACACCCAAAGAATAAACGCATAGTGAGCAAAGTATCACGAGAAGTCACGCAAAGTTTTAAAACCCGAGTGTCCCCATTCGCGGCGGCGGATCGCGCAAAGACGCAATGTGGTTTCCCGCAAATTAACGCAGAGTTTTAAACCAGCGGCCCCAGTGTCGCCATTGCCCCCCGGGGAAAATCTAGCGCAAAGCCAACAAAGCCACAAAGGGCTCCCTCCTGTACATTGTAAATTATTCATTGTACATTGCACCCCCCCCCATTAATAATTACTAACTGCTAATTACTAATTATTTCAGAATGATCATCTTCCTGCTCTGCGTATATACACCGGCAGCAGAAGTAACGGTTATCCGGTACAGATACGTTCCGCTGGCAAGACCACTGCCGTTAAAGTTGATCTGATAACTGCCGGCATCCTGCAATTCGCTTATTAGTGTGGTTATTTCTTCGCCGGTTGCGTTATAGATTTTTAACTGAACCATTCCTGATGCGGGAAGGGTATAACTGATCATGGTCGCCGGATTAAACGGATTGGGGAAGTTCTGTTTAAGGTCAAATGATGCGGGTGCACCGGAACCTACGTGCAGTTCTCCCGAATAGCTGAAACTGCCGTCCGAGTCAATCTGCTTAAGGCGGTAAATATAGCTCTGATCGGCTCTGCTGGTATTGTCCCTGAATATATACTGTTTGGGCGAATTGCTGTTGCCGTAACCGGGGACGAAATCAATTTTTTCCCAGTTGCGATCCTGTAGAGACAATGCATGCATCGTCTCTACCGCGATGGTGCGTTCAATTTCAAAGCCGTAGTTGTTCACCTCTGTAGCAGTCGCCCACCGCAATTCAACACCATCAGAGACGCGTTTCGCGGAGAAAGAGGTTAATTCGACTGGGAGGGGGTCGTCGTTGCTCGTAAATTTAGCAATTCTGTTAACCGTCAGTGATCCGCTATTAACAGTTGTAAAAGCACCTCCCACATACATTTCTCCAGCGCTTGTATTTACTGCAAGGGCATATACTGATCCGTTTGGTGCACCTTCAATAGGTTCCCATAAAGTACCGTTTAATACCATTAAGGTAGATAAGGTTCCTGCATACTTTGCGTTTTCGGTAATTTTAATAACTCTTACAACCTCTCCAATATTACTGCCAACTGAGCTCCATCCGTTATTCCATTTTGCGATATTAGTAGCGGGGTATGCAAACTGTCCACCCACATAAACATCCGATCCAAATACTTCAATAGCATATACAGTTCCCTCTACACCACCGCTGAGGTTTGACCAGGTCTGACTAATCAAATCATATTCTGCAATATTATTAACTGAGGTATTTCCAGCAAACGTGAAAAAACCGCCAATATAAACTTTATTATTTGCAACTGCTATTGCATTAACTGTTCCATTTACTCCATAACCCGCCGATTCACTACCTAATGCATGCCAATTATATCCGTCATATCTTGCAACATAGTTTGTTCCTGACACACCTCCTGCGGCCGTAAAAGTACCTCCAATAAATAAATTGCTCCCAGAAATAGTAATTGCATTAACTTGGTTATTAATGATCCCTATTGACTCCCACGCTGTATTATTCCATCTGCTTAGATTTTTATGTAGTTCATCGTCATTAACATATGTAAATGAACCTCCCGCAATTAGTTTGCCATCATATATAGCAAGTGCGTTCACTGTAGCATTAAAACCACTTCCTAAATTATGGAACTGTGAGCCATCCCATTTGGCTATTTTTGATGTACCGCTCACATTACATGCGTTCGCAAAAGTTCCACCCAGATAAATGTTTCCATTGTTTGCCGCTAATGCATATACATATACTCCTGTGTTATAAACTCCTCTGTAATCACCTTGTATCAACGCACTCCACGTTATCGTTTCGGTCTCATTTGGTGTGTTTGCGTAAGTAATTCGGGGATTCTCAGAATTATTTATTACTGCGGGCACAGTAGTATCAGGACTGCCGGTTTTCTGTGGGAAGAGGGTAACGGCAGAAAAAATTATAGCGATCAGAACCGGTAACATGAACTTCATGTTTCCTCCATATAGGTTGATGTTGGAAATTTGTTAACCGGAAGGAGTCAGAGTTTCCCGCTGGGCCCCAAATAATCAGTTGAACCTGCACTTTTAAGCCGCGTGCGAAAAAAATTAAATTGACCGCTCCGGTCACTACAAAAATAAAAATCTCTGGAAAAATGAACAAATAAAATTTTACTTCATTCCACTTTTTTTGAGCTTATTCAACAAAAACACTCGCGCAAAGATGCTAAGAGGAATTTTAACGCAAAGGAAGCAGAGTTTAGCGCAAAGTCCCGCAAAGTTTTAATATTGCTAATTCCTAATTACTAATTTTTTCCTCCTACTTCCTAATTACTAATTATATTACTTTTGCTTAATTATTACATTTAGTATGACCAAAATTAGCCCAGAATCATGGAAATAGACCGTCAGCTTCACACAATCGCAAGCCGCTACCTTGGTTCGCGGCGGGTATTGGTTCTGCTTGGTCCCAGGGGTGCAGGTAAAACACACCTCCTGCGGCTCTGGGCTGATGAGCGGGAGTATGAGGCACTCTTCCTGAACGGGGAGGATTTACGTGTGCAGGAGCTTCTCGATCCCAGAAACTCCGGCAAATTTATGACAATGCTTGGCAGCAGTAGATTCTTCATCCTTGATG
>JADLAF010000153.1 GCA_020848375.1 Ignavibacteriaceae bacterium | reverse complement strand
CATCGGACTGTTCAGCAGAAGTGGAGAGATTGTAAAAATGACCGTGTAACTCAGGGGTAGATCCCGACAAGTCGGGACTTTTAAGCAGAGGGTCGGTGGTTTCCCGACTCCGTCGGGACGGTCACCAAATAAAAAATCCAACCATCGGTTGGATTTTTTTTATTTTAAACAAATCGCTGGTTTCCCCACTCATCGGGACGGTCACAGTAGCAAAAAAGCCCGCACCCGACTAAATTCTAAGATTTAACCTGCCTAATTTGCCTTTTTGCGCTTAAAATCACAATTTTTCAAAAAATAATGATTTTTTATTGCTTCCGGATGTTCGTTTTTTATTAATTTTCGCACAATAAACGATTAAGCTAATAAATGCCCCTTCCTTTGAGCAGGCGGGAAAGCGGCAAACGGGGAAATGCCTGAATGAGGGGTTGTACAGTAAAAAATTGAAATTGAGGAATTAGTAAACACACCCGGGTCTTCATCCGCTCTTTGCAGGATATCCTCCGGTCGCTGTGTTACCGCTCGTCTTCCGCGGAATTCCTTTTTACTCACTTAACAGAAAAATCACAAACGGAGAATTGCTATAATGTCTGTTGCTGAAGAACTACGTCTGAGAGCAGAGGATTTACGTAAAACCAAAAAATTCCGGTTAGCCATACCGAAGTATCGTGAATTGTGGGAAGAACACCCCGAGGATCGTACTAAATGGGACGGCTGGGGTTACGCCACCTGCCTTCTGAAAGAAAAAAAGTATGATGATGCTTATGAAGTTTGTCATGTTGTCTATCAGATGGACCCGAATTTCGTATTTAATAACGGTTTATATGCGTGGAGTATATATAAAAGGGAAATGCTGAAAGAGCGGGTGAACAACCCTGAAAACTTTTTCCGTTTAGCCCGGCTTATTACTTCCATAACCACCCAGACCGAGTCTCAGTCTCCTTATACCAAAACCGTCTTCCGCGTGCTTGACTATCTTGACCGGAAAGAAGTATATCCCGCTGATGAAATACTGGAATGGCTGGACAAAGTTGACTATAAGAAACTCCCCACCGAGGCAGAAGTATATACCAATCGTCACGGCAAGCAGGTCAGCCCCGCCTCATTCTTTGAACAATATTACACCTACAAAGCAAAAGCCCTCTACAAGAAAGAACGCTATCAGGAGAGTATTGACCTGTGTAAAGAAGCGTTTGAGGTAATCCGGAATTTTCATAATAACAATGATATCTGGCTGCTCAGAAGAGTTGCTCTTTCAAATGTGAAACTTGGCCGCTACGAACTGGCACTCGAACAGCTTCATGATATTATGGAGGAAAACAGCCGGTGGTTTGTCATGAAAGATATTGCAGATATATACGTCCTGACCGGTCGCGAGGAAGAAGCAATTCAGATTTTAACCGAGGCGGCGCTGCTGCCGGGCGAGACCAGCAAAAAGACTAAAATGTTTGAACTTATGGTTGATTTGTATAAAAAATCAAACCTGCCCGATATTGCAGCGAACGTTGTCCGGCTGATGGTTTCAATTGAACAGAAAAAACCCGAGCCGATGGAACAAGTTCTGCTTGATCTGTGTGCCGAATTTAGCATCCCGACAGATGAGCATTTTGAAATGCAGCCGATACTTAACGACTGCCGCGCGTATTGGCAGAAGGAAGTCTTTAAACTGCGTGATCCGTTCCACGGCAGAGTTGATAAACTGCAGAAAGATATCAACCTTGGATATATCAGAGCAGGTTCGAATAAGGGCTTTGTGCTGCCTTTCCGCATAAGCGAAGCGGTTGAAAATGAGATACCGCTTGCAAGAGGAATTAAGGTTTCCTACTACGTGGCTGATTTGTTTGACCCGAAAAAGAACAGATATATACGCCATGCAGTTGAGGTAACACCGGTGGCAGAAGCCCCTAAGCCGGAAAAGAAGGAGGGCGAACCGGAAGTAAAGCCGCAGACAGAAGAAATCAGATTTGAAGAACCGGTGCAGGAATCTAAAAAGGAAAAAGAGGATATCCCGGAAGAATGGTAGTCACCTGACTTCAGAGAGTGCTTGAATATAAAGAGCAGCCGCCCGGCAATTAATCTTTGGGCGGCTGTTTTATTTTAAAGATAAAAGATAAATGCGAAAAAGTGAAGAGTGAAAATTCATAATTCATTCTTCATCATTCGCACTTTATTTAATCAGCAGCAGTTTTATTCTCTTTGCTGTTTCTCCGGCAATCAGTTCGGCAAAATAGGTGCCGCTGGTAAGCTGATCACCGCGGATAAGCACGGAGTGAAATCCTTCATTATATAAACCTTCTGCCGCGGTATAAACCTTCTGCCCTGCCGCATCATAGAGTGTCAGCGTAATTTTCATGGCAACAGGCAGTTCAAATGTTACGGTTGAAGCCGGATTAAACGGATTCGGATAGGCCGGGTGCAGCACAATTTTTTCGGGTCTGAGACCGGCAGCGGTTTCTATCACACTGCTGTAATCAAAAGTTCCGTCAAAATCGATCTGTTTAAGGCGATAGTATCTTGTTCCGTATGTATCAACATAGTCTATATACCGGTAGTCAGTAATGCCGGTGTAGCTTCCCTTACCTTCAACAAACCCGATTTCTTTCCAGGATTTTCCATCAGGCGAAAGTTCTACGGAAAATCCGCGGTTATTTACTTCGCTTGCGGTTTTCCAGTCAAGTTGAACAGTGTTTTCAATAACTCTGTGTGTGAATGAAACAAACTCAACCGGTATCGGGTCGGTTACTGTGAGTGATGCTGTTTTGATAACAATCTGATTGTTTGGATCAAATGAAACAGCGGTTGGCTGACGATTAAAATTAAAGGTAAACATCTGATCGTTACTTTCGTGGAACACGCGCAGTGTTGTGTCTGTTCCGCCCTGGAATGTCACTTTAATTTCTATGGGCATCTTAAAGAAAACCGTGTTGGTCTGAGTCTGCTTTCCGATAAAGCCGACCTGCCACTGGTTTTGTCCCGCGGTGGTAATCCAGTACTTATTTGCGTAAAGCGGATGATTGGGCTGGAAAACCCACTGATTAAAAAACCATGAGAGATCCTGACCGCTTGCCTGGGACATCACACTCTGGAAGTCCGCGATGACTGCGCTTTTATATTTTAACTGAACATTCTCGGCATATTGTCTCATTCCGTTAAAGAATGCTGCATCCCCGATTACATAACGCAGAAGATGAAGCACAACAGAACCCTTTGCATACGTTATAGCATTGTTAAACAGAGTGTTTGTACCGGGGGTGGTAATAGCCCAGGCAGGATTTGATATAGCCCAGCCCGGATTTGAATTCATATAGGATGAAGCATTGCTGAGCACGTCGCTTTTGTACGCGCTCGCCCCACCGGTGTGTTCCAGCCAAAGAGATTCGGAATATGTTGCAAATCCTTCGTTAAGAAATATATCTGCCCAGGTGGCGCAGGTAATCATATCACCGAACCATTGGTGAGCGTACTCATGCACAAGAAGCAATTCGCTCCAGCAGCCGGGGCAGAGACTGGTGAGCGTCTGATTTTCCATGCCTCCCCAGCTAAACTGGTTGTTAAGTGTTGCAAACCCGTTTTTTTCAAAGGGATGATCACCGTATATACTGGTGAAAAAGTTTGTCATTGGAATGGCGAGGTTCTTTGCGTTGGTGATGTTTTCACCTGAGTTATAATAAAATCTGATCGGAAAATTCTTAGTCGGGTC
This sequence comes from Ignavibacteriaceae bacterium, assembly GCA_020848375.1. Classification (GTDB taxonomy): domain Bacteria; phylum Bacteroidota; class Ignavibacteria; order Ignavibacteriales; family Ignavibacteriaceae; genus H2-BAC3. The sequence goes on along the minus strand of JADLAF010000153.1, from coordinate 17,891 downwards.
AGTAGGGTGAACCCAGTTCACAATGTCAAGACCATAGTTTACTTTAGCTGAAATCACAAAAAGATAAGTAGCAACAGGGTCGCGGCTAATCCAGTGGTAATAAATTGTGTCACCAGTTTTAACTGAGTCAGCCAGCCGTCCGTTTGAGCCAAGCTTTACCGTAGCGGGAACTCTTGCGCGGAGGTCCATGGTAGCTTTGTCAGAGGGTTTATCCCAGCTTGGGAACCACTTCCGTGCCCCTTCCGGCTCGCAGTCTGTAAAGACGAATCCGTTACTGACATAAAATGCGTTATCGGTTACATTTTTGTGCTGATAATAAAGTTTTACCTGAAGCTGTTCACCCGGTGTGTAGGCGCGGTCAAGTGTTAACGTTGCAATATTGTTAACATGATTGACCGAAACCGCTGCCAGTCTTACTGAATCTATCTGAATTGATGTGTTTACTGCGTTAAGTTGTATGTTGCTGATAGTTGAGTCAGCTCTGAGTGTCAAAGTAACAGAACCCTTAAATGATTTTGGGTATGGGGAGATAAAACAGTTATAAAGATCAAGGTCAAGTGAGTAGTGAAGCGCGTCATAGCTATGAGGAAGATTCGCCTCGGTCAGCCATCCCTCCGGGAGGTTTGTACTATGAATTCGCTTATTATAGCACTGTTGTGATCCGCTCTCCGGTTTTGGACCGGTGGGGGAGTCTGGGGTCTGGGGATACACAAATACGGCGGCGATGAGCATCACCAGGAAGAGGGAGATTTTTTTCATGCTTAATCCAATTAAAGTTAATTCTTAAAATAGGAAAAATCTGTGCAATTTAGATGAAAAATCCCCGCTTATATGTTTTAATAAACGTCCAAAATGCCGTCTGAATAAGCGTTTTTGGACATGGCAGAGAAGCAGCGAGACTAAATCAAATGACAGTTTGGTAGAGCAATATCTGCTGCATATTTCATACCAAACCCGACAGACTGTCCTGACGGTCTCCGCTGAATAATTTTGCGCAGATTTTCAAGGAATTCGTGGCTATTACTCAGAGAAATTCAAAACCGTCTTCTTTGTTTTTTCTCGGTCGGCTGAGTGAAGAGCAGTATTTTAAGGGAGTCGCTAATTTTTTTTTAATGGAATAATCATGCTTCTGCTGGTCTTACTCTTCGTGTTTTTTATCAGTGAATTAGTCTCGCCTGTTACAATTCATTCGCCATCAGGAAAAATTTCTCTCACTTTTACACTCAGCTCCTCAGGTGCGCCGCAGTATGCCCTGCGATTTAAGGGCAGAGATGTAATTCTTCAGTCCAGACTCGGATTGACAGCAGCGGATGGTTTGAATTTCTCAGAAGGATTTATGATTGAGAAAACCGATAGTCTTGTTTTTGATGAAACCTGGGAGCCGGTTTTGGGCGAAGTGAAGCAGATCAGAAATCACTACAAGGAATTAAAAGTAACACTAAGCAAGAGTGAAGATAAAAAGCGAATCATGATTCTGATCTTTCGTATATACGATGACGGAGCGGGATTCCGGTATGAATTTCCTGCACAGGAGCATCTTAAATACTTTATCGTAAAACATGAGTTTACGGAGTTCCGCCTGACTGGAGACCATAATACATTTTGGATTCCGGGGGACTATGATACCAATGAATATGAGTACTCAGAAACCAGAATCAGCAAAATAAACGCATTAAGGGGCCAGAACTCTTCGGAAATCTCAACCCGTTCAATCATAGGTGATAACGGTGTTCAGACGCCCCTCATGATGAAAAGTGACGAAGGTTTATATATAAATCTCTTTGAGGCGGCTCTGGTAAACTACCCGGCTATGCATCTGACCGCAGACCGTGAAAAATATATACTGACCGCGCATCTGACGCCTGATGCTGTCGGGAATAAAGCGTATCTTCAGACTCATGCAAGAACCCCCTGGCGCACAATTTTGGTGAGTGATAAAGCTGAGGATATCCTTGCTTCAAAAATGATTCTTAATCTGAACGAACCTTCAGAGATAGAAGAGACCGGTTGGATAAAGCCGGTAAAGTATGTGGGAATCTGGTGGGAAATGCATGTGGGCACCTCATCATGGAACTATTCAGACGTGAATAATGTGAAAATTGGCGAGACTGACTGGAACTCACTTAAACCAAACGGCCGGCATGGCGCTACAACTGAGCGAACAAAGGTATATATTGATTTTGCCGCCAAACACGGCTTTGATGCTGTTCTGGTTGAGGGATGGAACGTTGGCTGGGAGGACTGGTTTGGCAGTTGGAAGGAAAACGTGTTTGATTTTGTAACACCTTATCCTGATTTTGATGTGGAAGAAGTACACCGTTACGCCGCATCAAAGGGAGTGAAAATGATTATGCATCATGAAACATCCGGCTCGGTCACAAACTATGAGCGAAGGATGGATGAAGCTTTCAGCTTTATGAAGCAGCATAATTACGATGCAGTTAAGTCAGGTTATGTGGGGAGGATAATCCCACGCGGTGAGTTTCATGACGGGCAGTGGATGGTGAATCATTATATACACGCGGCAAAAAAAGCTGCGGAGTATAAGATTATGATAAATGCCCATGAATCAGTCCGCCCGACCGGACTTCACCGCACCTATCCAAACTGGCTGGCGAACGAAGCTGCGCGTGGTAATGAGTTTAACGCCTGGAGCGCGGGGAACCCCCCTTCACACGAAACTATTCTCCCCTTCACACGGCTGATGGGGGGTCCAATGGACTATACGCCCGGAATCTTTGAAACAAAGATGAGTTTTTATTATCCTGATAAAAAAGAACAGGTTCATACAACATTAGCCAAGCAGCTTGCGCTGTATGTAACTATGTACAGCCCGCTCCAGATGGCGGCTGACTATCCGGAGAATTATGAACGTTATCCGGATGCTTTTCAGTTCATTAAGGATGTGCCTGTTGACTGGGATGATACAAAAATACTTTCTGCTGAACCGGGGGACTATATTGCAATAGCCAGGATGGAGAAAGGAAGCGAAACATGGTATCTAGGAGCTATTACTGATGAAAATCCGCGAACCATGAAACTGCCGCTTGACTTTCTGAATACAGGGGTCGTATATACGGCAGTTATGTATGCAGATGGAAAAGATGCACACTGGGAAACGAATCCGAAATCGTATATGATATCGAAAAAGAATGTGAAAGCCGGAGACACGCTGGAACTAGTACTTGCCCCTGGCGGCGGAGCAGCCGTACAGTTTTTACCAGAGAAATGAACGTAAAATTTACATCAATGTTCAATTGATATCTCTGCACTTTCGCATATTTCCTGAAACAGATGTTTCAATTGACCGTATATAAGAGCTACGTTCCTGCTTTCCTGACTCAGAAATTTTTTGCGCTAATTTCAAAGGGTTAAATTAAAGTTAAGCGGAGTTTTATGTGGTCATAATAAACATCAGTCCCCGATTCATTCAGAAAGATAACAATCTGTTATAAAAGTATGAGTGATGAACTGCGAAATAATAATTCACGCTGGCACCACAAAGATCTTCTGCAAAACCGCAAAGGAGCAGTGATTTCGTATGTTAGTGTCTTTTTAATGCAAAGTTCACAGAGTTTAACTCAAAGAATCGCGGTGTTCTCATTACCTATTGGTTTGCATAGAGTAAATATCCGAGATTATTAAATCAGGGAATTATTCTTCTATCTTTTGGGAAAAATCCCCTTTTTTCTTTCAGATGAAATTCGCCCTTTTCTCTTATGCGCTGTTTAATATTTCATCAATTTTGAAATTCTGATTATAAACTCTACAGATTTTTTGGTGCGTGAAGATTGAAACAGCTATCGGTTATCCTGACTCTGAAAAAATGTTGAAAATTTTTACGATTCATTTTGATTTCTTATCGTATTGAGACAATAAATTGTTGTGCTTGTGAGACGGCGGGTGGTATAAGATTTGCGTGAAAAAACACAATCCCTTTTGGCCCGGCACCGGATCAATATATTTATTAACACTCAACGGAGCAACAAATGGAAGAAACCATTGTAGCATTGCAATATCCTGGAATCTATAACTTTGAAAAAGAGTTTAACGTCCAGACATTTAACACCAACCGCCAGGTTGGCGAAACGTATGAAAAACTACAGGGCGCTGAAAATCGCCTCAAAATCGGTAAATACGTCCGCATGGGAGCTGCAGCACTTTGCGGCATTTACGTTTATATCGCTGAGTCAAGCATAATTGAAGGTCTTATTGTCGCAGCAGTTGTGTTTGGTATTTTTTCGATAGGCACATGGGTGCTGAGCAAACTAAGAAATAGCGCGGAAAACACTTACGAAGAAGCCAAGTGGCAGCACACTCAGGCGGTAACACAGGAACTTCTTGATCGGCTTGGCGGTCAGGGTTACTCATTTTATGACGGAACATTCCTGCTTTACTCTCCTGATTCAATGGTTTACGGAGATGTATCAAATGGTAAGCTCGCCGGCTTTGCGCGGGAGAACATTAAAGAAGTGATGATAGAACACGTTCATCTAGGGAGCACAACGGTTGGCACTTCCACCTCAACAACTAAAGGCACAGCCCGCGAAAGTCTGATTGGTGACAGTTATAATCTGAGAGCTAAAACCACAACCCAGCACCACTCAGAAACTCAGGATCACTACGAATGGCGGTTGGATATTCTGACAAACTTTATGGAATATCCGCGTTTGAAATTTGTTTTCCCCGATACCGCAGAGGGGGAAGATATAGCGAAATCAATTTACGCTATTCTTAAACCTTAACACACTTCTACTCCATTTTCGCGGGGCAGTGTGGTATGCCCCGCGGATTTTTTTTGGCTGAAAGTCGGCTGAGGGAGTGCAGCGTAACACTAAGTTGAGACCGAGGGAAACGCGTTTCAGCAATTTCCTGAATTTCCTATCTGTTTCCTGAATCCTCCTTTCCTTTTTTTAATCATATTTCCATTAATACTAATTTTTACGAGGAACCATGTCTGCGACCTACGGCTTTACCAAGCACTTAAAACTCGGCTTTAACGAGGCAATTGAAAAAGTAACTGAGGAACTTAAAAAAGAGGGATTCGGAGTTCTGACAGAAATTGACGTAACAGCGACTTTGAAGAAGAAACTTGATGTAGATTTTAAGCCCTACAGAATTCTGGGCGCCTGCAATCCTCCTTTTGCACATAAGGCACTTCAGGCAGAAGAACAGATTGGGCTGATGCTCCCCTGCAATGTGATTGTTTATCAGAACACTCCGGAAGAAACCACCGTAAGCGCGGTTGACCCTGTTGCGTCTATGGCTGCAGTGCATAACGAATCACTACATCCAATTGCGGGCGAGGTACGCGAAAAGCTGATGAGGGTGATTGATGCTCTCTAAGAAAGAGGGAATTAAGCTCGCCTCGTTTACCATAGGCGGAGCTCTGCTTGGCTACGCATATTATTATTTTATCGGGTGCAAAAACGGCTGCCCTCTTCAGAGTAACGCTGCCATTATGACTCTTTACGGTGCATTCACCGGAGGAATCATCGGGTTTCCGCTGAAGAAAAAGAAAATTGAAGAACCCCCTAAGAACGAAACAGAATAACAGAACTGATTCCGCGTCTGCCGGCTCCGCTATCTCCCCTATGAGCAGACGCTGATTTTTCTATTTATTGATCAGATCTTTATAAGCCTCTTCCCCGTAGTAGCGGTACCCTGACTCTGCAAGAGGAGTTCCGGCAAGCATTGAGTGGATATATCCGTTCAGGGCAACCTGCTGTGTATGATAAATCCTCCTGTCAGGATTATTTTTCAGAAAAAAGAAAACACTGCCGCTTTCGTTAGAATACCTGATAACATCATCATTCCCGCCTTTAGAGAACGTATATGTCTCACTGAGATCTTTAAGCATCATATTTGAACGGTGCCAGGTCCCGCCGGTATCACTCACTATCCTTTCACCATTAAGCAGAGCCACACTGTCATTATAGGCAAATACGGTGAGCACGTTTCCTGACTGTTGGGTAAATTTGAGCAGCGGCTTCTTATATGTAAACTCATAGCCGTAGTTGCTGTCAAGAAAAGCGATACGCTCAACATCCTCCGGTACCCCATCAAACGCATCTATATAGCTGAAGATAAATCTGCCACCTCCGCTGTGACCGTTCAGGCAAACGCGATAGTATTTTGAGCCGGCTGCAACTTTAATGGTGCTGTCAATTTGCCGTATATACTCCTTATAAAAAGAGAAATGCTCTTTCTTCCAGGCGGGCCAGCTTTTTTGTTTTGTTTCAAGATAGACGGTAATCAGGTTGTTCATCCCGCCGAATTTTCTTAGCCACCGGGTTTGAGCGTCAATATGCTGAATGCCATAACGCCATTCCTGCTCGGAGGGCGGAATCCGCCCCATAGTCTGTTCTATTGTGTTGCCATTGGGGAGAGCGAAGTAAACCAATATCGGTGGGTCAGATGCCTCCTGCCGGATAGTGGCTCTCGGCAGAGTTATAACTGTCCGTACATCAAAACTAAATTGAATAGAAATGGTATCCTGACCACCATAAATGGCGGAAGAAAGTAAAAAAAGACAGCAGACGAACCATACGCCAAGGTGCCCGTTAACAAGAAAAAACCTCGTTTTCATAGTCGAAAATAAGGAAATCTCTGACATTCTGCCCCGCACCCAAGCCAATAATCATATCTTTTCTCCGGTAATCAAAATGTGACAAAAATCATTCCTTTCACTTATTATAATTGTATCTTGAAACTTTTTTCTTCCTAATTACGTACAACCTGTTAACAATCATCAATTTTTGAGAGGACTCACTTATGAACCGTTTTCTAATAACTTTGCTTCTGATGGCATCAACAATATTTGCCGGAGGTAAAAGCTTCATGTCAGGAGGGCTGAACGTGAAAATACCGTCACAAATGACGCTGGATGAATCAAAACCGGGTAATTACTTCGGCACCCTTACGGTGATTGATTTATACACAGAAGAACTGGAGCAGGACTGGAATACATCACTCAGCAGTTGGGTGACAGTATCAAAAGAAATTGCTGTATGGGACTCCGTTGCGGGCAGTCTGACAACGACCGTTCAGGATACTATCGGTGGGGTTTTGGTTAACAAGGATAAATACGTGATGTTTATAGCTCTTGATCTTGTGAATACCACATTTAGAATTCTAAAAACCGAGATTTACACCTGGACTACATCGGGCTGGTTTATGCAGGGAAGAACTGTATATAATTATGACTCAAATAATTATCTTTTGAGTGTTCTGACGGAATTCCAGCTTATTCCCGGAACTTTTATGCCAATGATGAGAATCACCTACACAAATAACAGTGCCGGTAATCCTGAACTGGAACTTACCGAATCATACAATATGGCAACATCACAGTGGTCAAGCAGTTCGAAGTCAGAGTTTGTATATCAGACCGGAAATCTGGACTATCTGGTATCTGAAACAGAATATGACTGGGAATCAAGCGCATGGGTGCCTTATGACAAGACACTTTTTACAAGAAATGCTCAATTAAATCCGACTGAAACTATCTATCAGGATTATAACAACGGTTCATTTGAAAATTCAAATCGTGAAGTTGTTGTTTATCTGGCTGATGGCAAGAAGGAAGACTCTCTCTATTATTATTACTGGTCCGGAGTCGCTTCAGGATGGGAGAATTCATCATTGGAAATATATACCTATAATACCGCGGGTGATGAAGATGTTGTATATTTGAAAGACTGGGACGGCTCGGCCTGGACCAATTCCCGGAAAGTTTCATTCAGCTATGACTCCCAAAACAGAGTGACAGAAGAACTGACACAAGACTGGGAGATAAGCACTTACGTAAATGCATTTCGTGAGATTAGTTCCTATCAGGTTACTTCTGTTGAAGATGAATCAGCCCCCGCATCATTCTCGCTAAAGAACAACTATCCGAATCCGTTTAACCCATCAACCACGATTGAGTATGAAATTCTGACAGGTGGTATGGTAACGCTTACCGTATATAATGTTCTTGGTCAGATAGTAGCAGTATTACAAAACGGCTATCAACAGGCGGGTGTATATACCGTGCAGTTTGACGGGACCGGTCTTACCAGTGGGGTCTATCTTTATGAACTGGCTGCGGGGAATGCCAAGATTACCAAAAAGATGATCTTAAACAAATAATGTAATCTTTTGTTTTGACGAAAATTTTTTAGAGAAATTTGAAGGGACAGCTTACGAGCTGTCCCTTCGTGTTTATGGCAATCACATATTCCTTATAGAATAATTGATTGTAGGGACAGCTCGTGAGCTGTCCTAATGTGTCGAGGGGAATTGCGTATTTCTGCTTTGAATAATTACATCTCCTAACGTGTTGCGGGGTCATGCGCGATATACAAAAAAATACAATTGCAAATGATATTTGGTTATCCGGTCATGCAAGTGCTCTGATAGGACAGCTCGCGAGCTGTCCCTACTGGGGTATTGTAATCACATATTCCGTATAGAATAATTGATTGTTGGGAAAGCTCGTGAGCTATCCCTGCGGAGTGATTGACACTCCCATATTTTTTCGGTTTGGCTATTGTCCGATTCCTCTCCCTTTTCACTTTCCTGATTCCGTCTTCAGGTAGTATATTCTATAATAAATTATTTATTTTCAGAACATACGACCACTTCTACAAAGGAATTTTAATGAAATTTCTCCGATTCACGGCACTGTTTTTTACATTAATAGGGAGCATCCTGCTTTTTCAGGGGCACACACCGCCCGAGGAGGGAATGTACCCCCTCAGTGAAATTGCCAATGTTGACCTGGTGAAAGCCGGACTTAAGATTGACCCAAAGGAAATTTATAATCCGGGCGGAATCAGTCTGGTGGATGCACTCGTGAAAGTGGGCGGCTGCACAGGTTCCTTTGTTTCTGATCAGGGACTGATACTCACCAACCATCACTGTGCCTTTGACTACGTCCGGGCTGCCAGTACAGTTGAAAATAATTATCTGGAAAACGGACTTCATGCCAAATCCTATGCAGATGAAATACCCGCGAAGGGGCTGACCAGTATGATCACGGAAGACTACCGTGATGTTTCAGCGGAGGTGCTTTCCGCGGCAAGAGGAGTTGAAGATCCGGCTGCACGTACAAAAGCAATCCAGAAAAAAATACGTGAAATAGTTGACAGAGAAGAAAAAAAGAACAGCGAAATAAAAGCTGAAGTTGCAGAAATGTTCATCGGTCAGACCTACGTACTGTTTATATACCGAATTCTTAAAGATGTGCGCCTTGTATATATACCACCCCGCAGCATTGGTGAGTTCGGAGGCGACTCAGACAACTGGATGTGGCCAAAACACACAGGAGATTTCTCATTCCTCCGTGCCTATGTTGGCAAGGACGGAAAATCAGCTCCTTACTCAAAGGATAACGTGCCTTATAAACCGAAGCGTTTTCTAAAGGTTAATCCGAACGGAGTGAACGAAGAAGATTTTGTATTTATCCTTGGTTATCCGGGCAGGACCTTCCGTCATCAGCCGGCTGATTATGTGAAGTTTCATGAATCAGTTCAGCTTCCTTATATAGAGAATTTATACAGTCATCTGATAGACGGCTTTGCCTCACTTTCAAAAATTGATACTGAAACCGAACTGAAGCTTGCCGCAAGAAGAAATTCTCTTGCCAATGTGCAAAAAAACTATCTTGGCAAAATGACCGGAATGCGCCGTCTGGCTCTGGTTGATAAGAAAAAGAAAGAAGAACAACAGCTTTTTGCATATATTAACAGCGACCCTGCTTTAAAAGCAGAATACGCCCCGGTATTTGCCGATGTGGCGGCTGTGTATAACCGTATGTTTGAGCTTGGCAGAACCCAGCTTATGATTGGTCAGCTTCGCACAAACGTTTCAATGATGCGTCTTGCAAATTTACTGGTTGACTGGTCAAGAGAAGAGAAGAAGGATGACGCTTCCCGCAAGTCTGCATTTGCGGAGAAGAACAGAAAGCAGCTTATGGAAATGATTGACAATATATATAAGTCATACGTTCCCGCGGCAGACCAGCTTGCTTTTATTAAGATAGCAGGAGATGCAACCGGCTTCAAAGAAATGGCAGGTTTAAACTTCTTAAAAGAGCTTGCTGATGCTGATGGAGGCAAATCTAAGGTTAAGAGTTTTGCACAGGGTACACTGATGAACAGTGTAGTCAGTTCAAGAGAGAAATTTCTGGAACTTTTTGATGCGGATGAAGAAGAAAAATCTGAGGCAATAGCGGGAGATCCGTTGCTTTCTTATTCCGCCCGGGTGGCGGATGAAATCGTCCCGCTCGAAAAGGAGTACGATGCTTTAAATGGACGTCTCCTGCCCCTGATGGCAAAGATGCTTGATGTTAAAAAAATGTGGCAGAAGAAGAGTTTTATTCCGGATGCAAATTCAACCTTGCGGCTGACATACGGATATATACGCGGTTACTCCCCTCGTGATGCAACCTATCTGAGCCCTATAACTACTCTGCGCGGACTTATAGAGAAAAGCTACGGCGGAGGTGACTATACCATCCCATACCGGTTAAAAGAACTGTATGATGAAAAAGATTACGGTAAATTTGTACATCCGAAGCTAGGTGACGTCCCCGTTGCGATTCTATATAACATGGATACTACCGGCGGAAACTCAGGCAGTCCGGTGATGAATGCCAACGGAGAGCTGATAGGCGTTAACTTTGACCGCGCATTTGAAGCAACCATTAACGACTATGCCTGGAGCGAAAACTACAGCCGCTCAATTGCGGTTGATATTCGCTACGTTCTGTGGGTTACGCAGAAGTTCGGCGGGGCGGATCATTTGCTGACCGAAATGGGAGTGAATTAGTTCTTTGGAATCTGCGGGGATAAGGATTTTCCCTCTCTCGTGATTTTTGCGAGAGAGGGATTTTTTTAATTAGTTATGAGTATTTAGTAATTAGTAGTGGTGGTATATATACTGTTTATTCTACTCTGCGGAACTTTTTTAGAACTTCATATATTTTGCGTTAAAATCTTCTTCGCATACTGCAGAAATTCTCAACTCTCCACTCTCAATTCTCAACTAATTTTACAGCCGATTAAACACGATATAGTCCATCACCGGGACGTCTTTTATATGCGGGCGGATGAGCGTCATTACCTGCCCGCGGTGATATGATGAGTGAGAATGTATATGAAACACAATCTGAAACAGCGGTGTGGTAAATTCTACTCCGGCGTTATTTTTATAGGTAATCTCGGTATATACATCATCATCTTTCATCGGTCTGAGAAAATCAAGCCAGAGCGCGGTAATTTTTTTTAATTCCTTTTTCAAATCATCGGGTTTAAAGTCCTCCCAGATTTTAACCGGACAGGGGTCTCCGATCAGCCGGTAATACCAGATATTCTTTGATGAAATGATGTGTGATAAGATATCAAGTGCTTTCTGTGGCGGACTGTCCGCTTTACGGTAAGCATCAATCATGAGCCCTGTTGCCCAGGCGTCATATCGGATAAAGGTCAGAAGTTCTTTTTTCATACTATGGTCATATTGTTAAAAAGCATACCTGATGCCGCTCAGCTCAGTACTGACTCTCCAGAATTCATTTATGTTATGTTCATCTGATGAAGCGGCTGAAGGTGTTGATTTTTTTCGTTTAATAAAGTAGCCGCCTGATATTTCACTTACTTCAGGAGAAGAGGCGAGATAAACCGAAGTATCTGCTCCTTCCTCAAGTGATGCTCCGGTACGGTTAAAACCTGCCATAAGCAGCTTGGTGGTAATTACCCCCGGATGAAGCGTGTTAGCGGTAATTTTTGTGTTTTTCAGATGAGCAGCCAGATAATTGGTAAACAGGATATTGCCCAGCTTGGAAAGAGCATAAGCTTTGTAGGGGTCAAAGTGTGACTCGCCCTGGAGATTTTTAAAATCAAGATGAACATTCTGGTGAGCAATTGAACTGACCGTCACAATTCTGCCCTGTTCTGCATTTTTAAGACAAGGGAGCAGCAGCCCAGTCAGGATAAAGGGAGCCAGATGATTAACCGCAAAGGTCATTTCCAGCCCTTCCTGGGTGAGCTTCCTTTCGGGCATAAAGACTCCTGCGTTGTGAATCAGGACGTCCAGCACCCCGTAACTGGATTTTACATGATCAGCCAAAGCATGAATTTTCTCCCTCTTTGAGAGGTCTGCGTTAAAATAATCTATAAACTCGTTGCCGGTTTCTCTTTTGAGCTGATCGCGGATTTCCGGACCGCTTTGGTGATTTCTTCCATGGAGTATAATTGTGGCGCCGAGATGGGCTAACTGGCGGGCGGTTTCCCTTCCGATTCCGTCCGTTGAGCCGGTAATGAGGATAACTTTTCCCTGCATGAGTGCGTTAATCTGTTTTTAGTGAGCGTGACAGTTTATAATTTTGATATCTGAAAGTTAAACAATCCTTAAACCAGCACAAAGTACCGGCTTAGAACTACTGAACATCGTGGAAGAAAAAACCAGCCCCGAACGGGATATTAAAGTTGATATTTTCAGAGGATTGACAATCTTCCTGATGATTCTGGTGAATGATCTTGCATCGGTAAGCGGAATACCTGAGTGGCTGAAACACTACACGCCTGAGGGCAGCGGAATGACTTTTGTGGACATTGTTTTCCCTGCGTTCTTGTTTATCTCCGGAATGAGCATTCCCTTAGCACTCGGCAGAAGAATATCAGCCGGAGCCGGATTGGGTGACTTGCTGGCGGGTATTCTCAGGCGGGGTGTCAGTCTGCTGCTGATAGGCGTGCTCATGGTTAATATCAGCGGGGTGAACCAGTCGCTGACCGGAATGCACAAATATCTTTGGGGAGTGATTGTCCTAATTGCAATAATATTCTTCTTTAATAGGATATTTGCAGGCAGGACCCGGATTGCGGTGCAGTTAGTTTCCGCTGCCGTTATTTTGTTTATGATATATATCTTCAGGAGCGGTACGGCTGAAAACCCCGGCTGGATGCAGACGAAATGGTGGGGCATTATCGGGCTGATTGGGTGGGCGTACCTTTGCAATGCTCTGCTATATCTTTTTGCAAAGGAAAATCTGAAATTGATATACTCAGGAGCGCTGTTTTTCCTTTTGCTGTATTTTGCTGATAAAGGAGGATACTTCGGCGCAGGTGGTACCGCTGATGGTTTAATATGGATTGGCGTTCAGTTTGGGAGCCATTCCTTTATCATGGCCTCTGGTATGGCTGCTCTGCTTACCGAAAAAGAACTGATCAAACGAAATGCAGAAGCACATATTTCTTATGTATATATCCTGATGATACTCTTTACCTTTTGGGCCGGATGGATGCTGGAACCGGTATATGGAATAAATAAAAATGCTGCAACACCCGGCTGGTCTCTTTATTCGGTTGGATGGTGCCTTACTGTATTTGCTTTACTAAAGAGTATCCGCCTTTCGGGGATTAACACGAAACTGGTTATGATACTCTCTCTTGCGGGCTCAAACGCTCTGCTGGTGTATATACTGCCGGATATTTTTTATTTTTTAACGGGGCTTTCCGGTCTTACTTTGTGGGCTCAATTGGGTTGCGGTATAACCGGAATTATCAGGTCGCTGGTTTTTGCGGGAGTGATTACTGCGGCGGCGGCTTATCTTTTTAAAATAAAATTCAGACTTCAAGTGTAGGAATAATAATCATGAAAACTTATAAAGCTCATTATATTGCCGGCACCCACTGGGACCGCGAATGGTACCGCGCGTTTCAGGAGTTCCGCTGGCTTCTTGTGGAGGTAATAAATGACCTGCTTGATATCATGGAGCAAAAACCACAGTTTAAGCATTTCCATCTGGACGGACAGACATGTCTGCTGAAGGACTACCTTGAAATCATGCCGCAAAACAAAGAGCGTCTGCGTAAGATGATAACCGAGGGAAGGATTCTCATTGGTCCTTGGTTTACCATGCCAGACCTTTTCTGTGTGGGTGAAGAGTCGCTGGTGCGCAATCTGCTTCTTGGTACAAAAATCAGCCATGAGTGGGGTGCGGAGCCGATGCCAGTTGCCTATACGTGTGATATGTTTGGTCACCCGGCTCAGGCACCGCAGATATATAAAGGGTTTGGTCTTGAAAACTGCGTGGTAGGGCGCGGTACGGTTGAAAGCACAACACCCGCATTTTTCGACTGGGTTGCCCCTGACGGCTCAGCAATATTTACCTTTAAGCTGCAGGATAACATGGGCTATGGTGCTTTTGTAACACCAAGAATTATCCTTGAGGGGAAGGATATATATGACCCTGAACTGCGTGCAAGGGCAGCCGAGGGGTTCAGTAAATATATACAGCATGAAATTGACCGCGGCAGTAATGAAGCAATCTGCCTTATGGATGCACTTGATCACCGTCCTCCCGCACGCAATGCGGATGAATATCTGGCTCTGATTGAACAGACGATGAAGAATGTCAAAACCGAGAATTCAACACTTCCCCTCTTTTTTGAACATGCCAAAAAAGGAGTGAACGAACTGCACCAGCGTCATGGCGAGCTTCGTGAGCCGACTGAATTTAGGAACCCGTATAACTGGCTAATACCTAACTGCACTTCATCACGTATGAAGATAAAAGTCACAAACGACCGGCTTGAAAATCTTCTTCTCAGATACGCTGACCCTCTTGCCGGAATAACTGCCCTGCTGGGTGATCTGTCCGTATATCCTTTTTTGAACCTTGCTTGGGAGCAGGTGCTGCTTAATCATGCACACGACTCAATCTGCGGGAGCTCCATTGACCAGGTGCACCGCGACATGATGTACCGCTATGAACAGGCAGAGCTGATTGGACAGCAGGCGGTATCAAGAACTTTTGGCAAACTTTCTGAAAATTTCAGAGACCTGAGCTCAACGGATGATGAGTTCACGCTCACCTGTTATAATCCTCTCCCGTTTGAAAACACGCGGGTGGTAAAGCTTGATTTGGATTTTCCTTTAAACTATCCGACCAAGACCAGCGATGGCTTTTATCCGCAGGAAGAAATTAACAGTTTCAGCGTTGAAGATCAGGATGGCAGGAAAGTGCCCTATCAGATAGTTGGTGTCACAACCCGTTATTCAGAACGAACCCGTTTTGCACGAACCACTACTGATTTTGGTGACGGTGAAGGGGACAGATATACTATTGCCATTGAGCAGACAATGCCTGGTATGGGTTTCTGCTCACTGCTGGTTAAGCCCTCAAAGCAGCCACAGAGATATATGGGTTCAATCAGACGCAGCGCACTGGGCGCTGAAAACGAGCATTTATATATTCAAATAGACGGAGACGGTACATTCAGTCTCACTGATAAAGAAAACGGTGAGATATATCACGGACTTCATGTGTTTGAAGACCTGAGCGAAACCGGTCACGGTTGGTTTCACATGGGTTCAGTAAATGAGGAGAAGGTTCTTTCTGCGGGCTCAGTTGAGAGAATCTCCGTTGTTAATGACGGACCGCTCCTGGTGACGTTCCGTGTTCAGTATAAATTGAATATACCCGCGCGGTATGATCATAAACGAATGAGCAGAAGTATTGAAGAAAAATATCTCTCAGTAACATCAGATATATCATTATCTAAAGGGGCAAGGTCGGTTGACATAAAGACCACCATTAACAACCCGGCTGAGGATCACGCGCTTAATTTGTTGTTCCCGACCGGTGCCCAGAGAGCGCAGTCTTATTTTGCTCACACGCCTTTTGATCTTACTGAACGGACAATTCATCTTGACAGAAAAACCGAAAACTGGAATGAGGTGGAGTTAACAGAGAAGCCGTTTTCACATCTGTTCTTTGTGAAGGATAATAAAAAGGGGCTCGCTTTTATATCGGGAGGAGGACTTCATGAAGGGGGCGTCCGGGATGATGCTGAAAGGACCATGACTGTGGTTATGCTCCGTTCTTACCGCTGGCAGCCGGCTGACAGTGCTGTGTCTGAAGGGCTTGAACCGGGCAGTATCACGTTTACTTATTCTATTATGCCTGTTAATCACAAAGCAGGTGTGGCTGCACTTTTTGAAAAGATGCAGGAGCTGCAGGCACAACCGATAAGAAGACAAACAGGCAGATTTATGAGCGGATTCCCGCCAATGGTAGGAAAAGAAAATCCGGGTGCAGGGTTCATGAGTCTTGTTCATAAAAAACTTGTCGTTTCTTCATTCAAAAGAAGTGAAGACGGAAAGGGAATTTCCATACGGCTGTGGAACCCAATGCGGGAGGAAATTCATGATGAACTGGTTTTCAGCCGTACGGTTAAATCATGCCATTTGACTGATATGAAGGAAAACAGTATTGAACCCGTACTTGCTGAAAAAAATACCGTACGGCTGCAGGCAGGCGGAAAGAAAATCATCACTATTAAAGTAGAATTCTGATATCTTATGCAAAAAAAACTTATTGCGCTTCTTTTTCTGCTGCAGCTTCCGATACTCGCGCAGGCATCCCTTGCCGGTGAATGGCATCTGGCAAAGCAGTATATCTATAACCGGGACGGAAGCATTGATTCTGTTTCAGATGATGGCATTGATTTCTTCAGGAAGATAGGAGATATGCCGGATCTGCTGAAGATCAGTGATGACAGAAAATTCACCATGCACTTCCGTGATACACTTTTTAACGAACGGCTTGTATATAAGGGCGCGATTTTACTAAAAGGCATTGAGGGAGTGATGCAGTTTGAGCTTCCGCTTGGTAATCCGGCAGTGAAGATGCTCTCTCCGGGCGCACTGATGATCTCCCGCGATTATGACCCGGTGCAGACAACACTGCGCCGTGTTGAAAAAATATTTCACAAAACAGATATCAGAGAGGGCTTCAGAAAGTTCTTTGATGATGAAAAACTTGATGGAACCATTCTTATCTATAATGAAAAAGAGAAACGGTATATTGTTTTTAATCCGGACAGGACAAGAAACGGATATATACCTGCTTCGACCTTTAAGATATTCAACTCAATGGCAGGTATAACATACGGCGCAGTGAAGGATGAAAATGAAATTATCAAATGGGACGGAGTAAAGCGCAGCCGTGAAGAGCTGAACAAAGACCTTGATATGCGCGAGGCCTTTAAAATTTCAAGTGTCTGGTTTTATCAGGAAATAGCACGCCGAATCGGGGCGGAGAATATGCAAAAAGCACTTGCAGAGAACCGTTATGGAAACAGAAACATGAATGGCGGGCTTGAGCGCTTCTGGCTTGATGGTGAGATACGAATATCTCCTGAACAGCAGGTTGATTTCCTCCGCCGGATGTACTTTTTCAAACTAAGTTTTTCGCCTGAAAGTGTAAGGATTACTAAAAGTATCATGTTGCTGAAAGACGAAGGAACATATAAACTCTACGGCAAAACCGGCTGGATGGACAGTCACGGCATAGACCTCGGCTGGCTGGTGGGATTTGTTGAGACCGAAGACAATATCTACTTTTATGCTCTCAATGTAGAAAGTCCTGAAGGAACTGTTAAAAACTTCCTGACCGCAAGAAGAGCAATTGTGGATAGGGTGTTTGAAACATTATTAAAAAGATAGCCGATACTCAATAGTTGATAATCATTGTAGGGAGAGGTCGCGACCTGTCTTGAGGAAGTACCTGTACTCTGCTGACGATTATATATATTTTCGCTGATTCGCTACTTATACGTTTTACTGCATCCGTAGAGACACGCCGCGGCGTGTCTCTACCAAAGCCAAATTACAGAAATATCATTGTAGGGAGAGGTCGCGACCTGTCCTAAGGAAGCACCTGTCTTTACAGCAATTAAAAAAATGCGACCTCTGCGTTATACTGCATTCGTACAGACACGCTGCGGCGTGTCTCTACCAAAGCCAAATTACAGAAATATCATTGTAGGGAGAGGTCGCGACCTGTCCTAAGGAAGCACCTGTCTTTACAGCAATTAAAAAAATGCGACCTCTGCGTTATACTG
>JADLAF010000152.1 GCA_020848375.1 Ignavibacteriaceae bacterium | reverse complement strand
TTTGTCTCGTCTGAGGGAGGGGAGTCCTGGCAGGTGTCTGCGCCGCAGTTAACACAAAGTAATATTTTTGCTCTCGCGGCTCGTGATCAGTATATATTAGCAGGAACCAGTGAGGGGCTTTATATCTCCAAAGACGGGGCAGTAACTTGGAACCAGGTTACAGAACTCCCCGAAAACAGCACTCCGCTGAGTATTGCCATTCAGGATGAATTGATAGTTGCGGGTACAACCACGGGTGTGTTTATCACCTCTGACCGCGGCGAAACCTGGTCTCTTTCAAATAACGGACTGGCCAGTGTATTCACCGGTTCAATATATATAAGCCCTTACGGCATTTTCGCCGGAACAGTTTCAGGCGTTTACCGCTCTACCAACCAGGGAGAGCATTGGACCAGAGTAAGCACCGGACTTCCGGCTTCATTTGTGGGGGTTCTTACCGGAAGCGGCGACACTATTTACGCTGGCACCAATACGACCGGACTCTACCGCTCGTGAAAATTAGCGTCCTCAAATTCGTGTCGGTTAGTGTTAAGTTCCGGGTGTTTGTTAACACGAATTACACAAATTAAGAGCACGAATTTCACTAAAGCCGAAATCGTAATTCATAAGGATTAGTGTGCATTCGTGGCAGCTTTCGTGTTTGCCATGAATTGCACGAATAATCACGAATTGTTTTCTGCCTCGCGCCACTTGGCTTTTTTGCTCCCTTCGTAGCTTTCAATTTTAACCAGCACTCCTTCCAGTTTGCCGTTAACCAGAGGAACGCGACGGGAGGTCCTTAGTCCAATTTCTTTGCGGAGCGAAGGGTCGCCCATATATATATACGCTGTTGTGCCGGGGCAGCGCTTCTTCAGGAAGTCTCCGAGCTCTTTATATAATACCCGCACTTCTTCAATTTCACCCAGCCGTATGCCATAAGGAGGATTCACCACCAGCACGCTGTTTTTATACTCGTTTACATGACTGAAAGGATGACAGGAAAGATTTACCTTATCACCACAAGGAAGCCGTGAAAGATTATCCTGCGCGGTGTTGAGGATACGCTGATATTTATCACTTCCGCTGATGAGTCCCTCCGGCAGTGGACGTATCTGTGCGTCAAGTTCAGATTTTAACTGCTCCCATTCTGCTCTGTCAAAACCTGGCAGAGCAAAAAAGCCGAACTTCTTTCTGAGGTATTGAGCCGGCATACGGCAGTAGTGCATCAATGCTTCACATAAAAGAGTGCCAGAGCCGCACATCGGGTCCCAGAGCGGCTGTTCACCGTTCCATTCAGTTACGCGGATGATGGCTGCCGCCAGAGTTTCCTGCATGGGTGCTTCACCAGCGAGCAGACGATAGCCACGCTTATGAAGTGAGTCACCGGAAGTATCAAGACTAATAATGGCCTGATCCTTTTCAATATGCAGATTAAACCGCACATCAGGATTCACGGTGTCAACATCAGGGCGCTTTCCGTATATATCACGGAAGTGGTCAACTATGCCATCCTTCAGGCACTGAGACGCATAGAGAGAGTTTGTAATCTGGCTTTTGCTTACAGAGGCAGTAATAGAGAAAGTCTGGTTAAGTGAGAAAATTTCTTCCCACGCAATCTTTCGTGCTTTTTCGATGAGCACATCAGTTGACCGGCAGAAAAAACCTGTCAGTGGTGCAAGCACGCGTGAGATCATCCGGGCAGAGTAATTGATTCGGTAAAGGGTTTTGAGGTCTGACTTAAAATAAACCCCGCGGTATGTTGTTTTGGTTGACTCAGCCCCCAGCTCCTTTAACTCTTGCTCGCACATTTCCTCCATCATACCGGGTGCTTGCGCAAAAAACGGCGCGCCGGACTGAAAATCAAACATGGTATTCCTTAAAACAATTAAAATTTATCTGTGTAATATAGTGAGCCGTGAGCTCTGTTCAGCCGGTGCTGCCGGGTATCCTTATGTTATCTGAGGGGAAGAAACGGCATCATCCGTTGGCCCAGGTTTTTATGCTCCTCCTGAAGTGATGAATGTTCCTTTTCAAGCGGGAGGGAAAGAAAAATAAGCCGTCTTGAAGCCGGAATAAGAGTGAAATCGTATGACAACAGCACCGTACCGAGCCCCTGCCGGTCAGTTAAGGCAAGGGGGGGGAAGGTATTACTTCCGTTTAGCGATGATATATAATCATATTTCAGAAATGAAAACCCCCCGGTGAACTGCGGTTCGGTAAAAAGATGTAAAGTCTGCTTCTTATTAATGACTAAGGATGAATTTTTCATTACGGCTGAAAAAACCCCAGACTCGGAAGGAGAGAGTAAATCATGAGCGGAATAGGGATCACTGCTGAGCGGACGTATCGCCGCAAATATTTTCCCTTTAATCTTAAAATGATGGAGGTTTGCTGCCTCAAGTATCATGTTCAGATACGGTGTGCCATTGACCGTGTCAACAAATGCGCGTATCCACAATTCCCCGAACTGGTACGCCCGATTGAGATGAAACACACGTGATGAGTCCGGTGCGTAACGCACCGTATTCTTTGCGGAAAGCCAGGTGCCGGTTTCATCCAAAATTCTTAAATACGGGTCAATCAACATTCCTGCGTGAGGCAGCTCAATCTGACCGTCATCGTTAATATATACTATGGTGCTGCCCTTTTTCCAGAGGATAATTCGTCCTGATGGAACACCTGTATAACCGCGCGGATAGAAACCCTTAAGTGAGTCCCCGGTCATTATCCGGTGGAGGTGGACTGGATGGTCATTTACCTGGTCGGGGAGCAGCTCAATTTCCGATAGATCAATTGGGTATTTTGTGAGTATCTCTGCGAGATATTCTGAAGTTTCGTGATCAGGGAGGGGAATATATATCTCCGGTCTTCTGCTGCCAACTGCCTCAGCGAGAAGCTTTTTCTTTTTACCCTTTATTTGGTACACAGTTATAGTCAGATCAGATGTTTGCGTTCTGCGGAACGCAATGGCACCGGGAGAGCGGGGATTATGGAAATTAAGCCGAAGCTGATTCTTACCCGCGCGGAACGAATGATAGGTTGCGGCGTCATTATCAAGAAGTTTTACGGCAACGTCTTCGCCGGAAGTTGTGAGCATCACCGGCATTATCTCACGTTTTGAGGTAAGATAGAGTTCCTCAAGCAGGAACTTTCTGAAGGTAACGGACCCTTTTCCTTTTTTTAATGGGTTAACCGAGATGAAAAGAGAATCAATAGCAGAGGGAGAAATAAAACCCTGAGTGTCCGGGCGGTTAAAGTGCAGCTTGCTAATAAAATCTTTTCCTCTTTTTAAGGAAGTGAATTTCTTCATTCCCCTCCAAAAAGTTCCGGCTGTGTCTTTGATGTATATGCGGTAATCAGCCGGGCTGCCTGAAGAAGCGATCTCCCACCGAAGGGAGTAGTCTGCGGGAAGAGACTGTCTGAAAGGGAATGATATAAGAATAACCGCGTCGTCGGTTGCGGCTTTGTATTTTACCGTAACTGATTTATCAGTTTGTGATACGGTGAATGAAACTTTACCTGAGGATGAAACACTGAACTGCTGAGCAGGAACAGATGGCAAAAAAATAAAAATAAAAACAAAGCAGGAAATAAACTTTACGCCAGTCATCAGAGCACCTGAAGAAAATGATTAAGAAATCTTCTGGTTCTCTCATCAAGTGGTGATGTAAGAAACTCTTCGGCAGTATTAAATTCGATGAGCTCTCCTTTTTCCATATATATAAGATGGGAGGCAAATCCCCTCAGAAAGTTCAGTGAGTGTGAAACAATGATGATAGTATGCCCCTGGCTTACAAACTCCTGCAGCAGTGAGCGGACATCAGAACTGAAACGGGGGTCAAGGGCGCTGGTGGGCTCGTCCAGCAGAAGTACCTCCGGGCTCATGGCCAGTGCACGGCAGATTGCAACACGCTGCTGTTCTCCTCCGGAAAGATTGTCGGGGTAGTCATTTAATTTATGGCTTAACCCGACCTTGCCGAGCAGCTCCATCGCTTTTTCGGCAGCTTCCTCACGTGACTGGTAAAGCACATGAACGGGAGCTTCTATGATGTTCTGCAAAACCGTAAGATGCGGAAAAAGATAAAGATGCTGAAATACCACACCAATCTGGCGCCTGTAGCTCCATATATATTCATCCTTATTGTTAACTGAACCGCTCTTTACAGTCATTTCTTTTACTGAGATTTCGCCGCTGTCAAAATTCTGGAGCGCGGTAAGGCACATCAGCAGAGAAGTTTTTCCGCTACCTGACTCACCGATAATACCGAGCACCGACCCGGAAGAGAGAGAAAAATTTATATCCCTCAAAATATAATCACCATTGGCACGTTTGCTCAGGTTCTCTGCTTTAATCAAGCCGCAGTGCCTCCTTTCCGTTTCCTTTTGATGGATTGAATTTTTTTTCCAGTTTGCGCGCGTAGTGGGCAAGCGGCAGACTCATCATGAGGTAAAAAGCTGAAACGATAATACCCAAAAGCAAAAACTGTCCGGTTGCGTTTGCCATTTCGCGGTAGGCGGTCGCAAGTTCCCAGACTGCAATTACATAAGCGGTTGAGGTATCCTTAAACAGAGCAACAAAATCATTGGTCATCGGCGGCAATGCGATACGGAACGCCTGCGGAAAGATAATTCTTCTGAAGGTTAAAAAAGGTTTCATCCCAAGTGAATAGGATACATCCCACTGCCTCTGCGGTACTGCCTGAAACGCAGTACGGTAGATTTGTGACTCATAAGCAGCGTAGTTAAGCCCGAGCCCAATGAGCGCTGTGAGCCAGCCGGGCAGGACGATACCGACAACCGGAAGGCCGAAGTAGAGGAAGAGTAATTGAACGAGAACCGGCGTCCCTCTGAAAAATTCAATATATACTGTGCAAAGCCACCGCAGCGGAGCCGAGCCGTACGTTTGTCCGAAAGCCAGCGGAACGCCGAGCACCATGGCGATGATCATTGAACCAAAGGCAATCAGAATTGTAACCAGTGCGGCTTTAAGAAGTTTAATAAGTGCCTCACCCCAGTTAAACGTCCGCCCTGTTATCTGAAAATCACCCGTTCCGGTGAGAAGCGCAGATTGCGCAGAGTCCCACAGCTCCCATTTTCGCATAATGCGTTCGATGGTGCCGTCTGCAAGAAGAGTATCAATGGCAGTGTTTATTCTGTGCTGAAGTTCGGTGTCCTCAGTACGGAGTCCGGCAACATAGGTGCCGGGCTGGAAAAGAGGTCCGACATTTCTGAATGCCGGATTTTTTCTTGCATAAAACATTTCCATCGGCACGTCCATCAGCACAGCATCAATGCGCCCGTATTCAAGGTCAACATAAGCGGCAACCGGGTCAGGATATTCTATATATACAGCACCGCTGCTTTCAAGAAGCCGTGAGGCCGCGCAGTTTGCCAGAGTTCCTACTACTTTTCTCTGTGCGATGCAGTCAGAAAGAGAATCAATGCCTTTCTGGTCTTTCCGCACGGTCAACTGAAGCTGAAAAATATAATACGGTTTGCTGAAAATAATCTGCCGTGCACGGTCAGAAGTTGGCTCAAATCCGTTGATTATTACTCTGAACTCCTTCCGCTTGAGTGATTCAACAATCGAAGTCCAATCGGTAGGAACCAGTTCTGCTTCCATACCCAGTTTTCGTGCAATGGCCTCTGCAACTTCAACATCAAAGCCGATATAAACCTGAGGGTTTGAAGGATCAGCAAACACATAGGGAGCGCCGCCGCTGGGGTCAGCCCCCCACAGAAGTTTTTCCTGTGCGGTGAGTTCCGCGTGGCCGAGAAGAGCACTGAGAGTCAGTAACAGAATGAAAAATCTTTTCAGTTCAGCTTGTCCGGGTTTTCCTAAGGAATGAATGAATTAGCAATCGGAAAATAAATCAAATCTGAATTGCATACAATAAGAAATACGAGTACTGAAAAGCGGAGGCAGGCAAGGGGGAAGACGCAATATGGACCGGAGCGGTTATTTGGCTCGTCTTTTTAAGTTTAATTGTCCAGCCAGTGTGATATATACTCGCCATGAGGGTCGTACATACTGACCTGGCGCGCGATGTTAAAGACGCGGTTCTCACGGGGATCGTTTCCTGCACCTGCCAGATACATCCAGTTACCCCAGTTGCTGCACGGGTCGTAGTCAATCAGGCGTGACTCAAAATAAGAAGCACCTGCCAGCCAGTCACCTTTGAGATTATTGATGAGAAAGGAGGCCGTGTTTTGCCTGCCCCGGTTTGACATAAAACCGGTTTGGTAAAGTTCTGTCATGTTCGCATCAATAAAAGGTTCACCGGTTTCCGCCTCAGCCCACCGGGTAAAAGCACTTTTATTGATCTGCAAATTTGCACCGGTACCTCGTATGCCCTGCCGCTGAAAAATAAGCCCGCCATATTTCATTGCGACAAAACGGAAGTAGTCACGCCAGAGCAGTTCAAAAAGCAGCCAGTAGGTGGACTCATTGGCGCCATGCTCCTGCTCAAAGCGTTTTAGTTCTGAATAGATCAGGCGCGGAGAGAGAGCACCTGTCGCCAGCCATGGTGAAAGTTTTGATGAGTAGTCAGGTCCGAGAAGTCCGTTTCGTGTTCTCTTGTAAGAGGAAATGGCTTTGGTCTCAAAGAAATAATAATTCAGCCGTTTGAGACCTGATTCTTCAGAGCCGTTAAAGTTTATTACGCCGCGGTCATCTGTCATGGCATACTCAACTTCTCCCAAAGCGGAATAATCATCGTGATAATCATGCAGCTCCGCGGGAATCGGCGGTAATATATACGGCACCGGAAGCGGCTGACGGATTTTCAGATTCTTTTCAACCTCCTTGCGGAAAGGCGTGAAGACATCAGGAAGCCGTGAGAGCATAAAGGGAAGATCAGCCGGATGAATAAGTGAGCGCTGTTCAAAAGTTTTTATCTCAATGACCGGCAGTGCTTTTCTTACATCTTCTTCCTCGCGCAGTTCTTCTGCGGTGTGTTCTCTTGTGAA
>JADLAF010000151.1 GCA_020848375.1 Ignavibacteriaceae bacterium | reverse complement strand
TCAAAGGTGAACAGCATCGGTACTCTGCGCGTTCTCGGCATGAAACGCTCGGATATTGTTACCATGTTTTTACTGAAGGGACTGCTGCTCGGTTCAACCGGCATCGCCATAGGAAACCTGCTGGCTCTGCTGCTTTCCGTCATTCAGCTTGAGTTTGATATTATCACTCTGCCGGCTTCTGTGTATTTCGTTTCGCGTGTCCCTCTTTCTATTGAACCTTTTAATTATCTGATAACATCGGGGATTGCATTTGTGCTCGTTCTAATCATTTCCGTTGTTCCTGCTTTCCTTGCCTCCTCAATCAGGGCGGTGCAGTCAGTGAGGTTTGACTAAATGAACAGTGCATTTTTCATCGCGAAGCGGTATTTGTTTTCAAAGAACCGGATCAAGTTTATATCCATCATCTCCTATCTTTCCGTAGGCGGAATTACTCTGGGAGTTGCCGCACTTATTATCGTTCTTGCAGTCTTCAACGGATTCAGCGGTCTGGTCCGTTCACTGCTGGTAAATTTTGATCCTCATATCCGCATTGAAGCTGCATCCGCCGGAGATCTCAGATCACTTGATTCACTGAAAGAGTATATATCATCACGGAGCGATGTGGTATCTTACTCCCCGTTCAGTGAGGGGAAAGTGATGATCATGACCAGCAAATTTTCACGGGTTATCACCCTGCGCGGGGCTGATACGGAAACAGGCAAGGGGGTATATAACCTGCAAGGGACGACTGTTCTGGGTGAATCAGATCTTACCGATAGCGAATCGGGGCATACCCCGATTCTTGTCGGGATTCAGCTCGCTGACAAAATGCAGATTCTGCCGGGAGATATCATCTCCCTTGTATCCCCCTTCGGGTTTGAAAATGTTGCAGCAGGACTTGCCCCTCCTAAGACGCTGATGTGTGAAGTGGCCGGAATCTTTTCTGTTCAGAACAACGAATACGATGACGGTCTGATTTTTGCCCCTCTTGAGGATGCCTCAGGGGTACTCGGATATGGAAGTAATTTTCAGGGATGGGATATTAAACTGAGCAATTATGAGCAGGCAGATGATTTCGCTAAGGAATTCAAAAACAGTTTTGGCATTGATTCCTACAAAGTAAAAACCTGGTTCGATTTCCATAAAGACCTTTATACCATGATGCAGGTTGAGCGGTGGGTTGCATATATACTCCTCTCTCTGATTATCCTTGTTGCGGTTTTTAACACTCTGGCTTCGCTCACTATGTCAGTGCAGTCTAAGCGGAGGGATATAGGAATCCTCTCAACACTTGGTATGAACCGGGAGTCAATCAGAAAGATTTTTCTCTATCAGGGAGTTATGATCGGATTCATCGGCACCGTAGGCGGGTTTCTTCTTGCATTTGCTGTTTATTATCTGCATCAGGAGTATAACATTTATCCGCTTGATGCAACCCGGTTCAGGATTAGCGCAATGCCAATGGAACTTCACTGGACTGATTTTTTGGTTACCGGTCTGATGTCCTTTTTTCTTTCAGTAATTTCATCACTTTATCCGGCTAAGCGGGCCGCTGAATCTGATCCGCTTCAGGCAATTCGTTATGAGTAATTCAATTCTTACCGCCCGGAATATCGTCAAATCTTTTTCAACTGACAGAAAAGTACGTCTGGAAATCCTGCGGGATATATCTCTTGATCTCGAAGAGAAAAAAATTACTGTAATTGTGGGTCCCTCTGGCGCGGGAAAAAGCACTCTGCTTCATATACTGGGCGGGTTGGACAAACCTGACTCAGGTACCGTTCAGATACTCGGTCAGGATTTAAGCAAATTAAGTAATGAACAAACCGACAGTCTGCGCAATACGTCAATCGGATTTATTTTTCAGTTTCATCATTTACTGCCGGAGTTTTCCGCTGAAGAAAATATCATGATTCCTCTGCTCATTAAAGGTATCAGCAGAACCGATGCACAAAAGAGAAGTGATGAACTGATTGAACTTGTTAATCTCTCACATAGAAAAAAACACCGTCCTTCAGAATTATCCGGAGGAGAGCAGCAGAGAATAGCTGTGGCCAGAGCAATTGCTAATAATCCTCCCCTCATTTTTGCGGATGAACCAACAGGCAATCTTGATACGGTGAACAGTGAAATCATTAATCAGTTTTTCCAGCAGCTCAGAGATGAATACGGAAAAACATTAGTGATTGTCACTCACAACAAAGATTTGATGGCCATTGCTGACAACACCATCAGTATGATGGACGGAAAAATTTCCGTCTGACTTTACTTTTTAGTAAACCCCTTCTGCCAGCCGGAATTTAAAAATTCAACCAGCAGTCTTACTCCCGTTCCGCTCATGAATGTTTTGTTATAGGGAGTAATGGTCTGCGGCATTGAAGGACCGGCTATATCAAGATGAATCCACTTCTGCGGGTCTGCAACCCAATGTTCCAGAAATTTAGCAGCAGTAACAGCACCGCCCCATCTGCCTCCGGTGTTCTTAACATCAGCAACATCACTTTCAATCAGTTTGTTATAGTCATCCCACAGCGGCATCCGCCAAACCCTTTCATAAGTCTTAAGCCCGGCTTTATATATATTCTCGGCCAGGGAGTCATCATGCGCAAACATGGATGTCACAAACTCAGCCAAAGCAACCGCACTTGCTCCGGTCAGCGTTGCAAGGTCTATAAGTAAATCTGGTTTCAACCCTGAAGCATAGTGCAATGCGTCCGCAAGAATTATTCTACCTTCAGCATCAGTGTTGTCAACTTCAATGGTCTTGCCTGAAGCGGTTCTTACAATATCTCCCGGTCTCATTGCTGCGCCAGAAAGCATATTTTCAACCGCCGGGATGACAACGGTAATGTTGTAAGGTAATTTAAGGTCAGCAGCAGCTTTTATCAGGC
>JADLAF010000150.1 GCA_020848375.1 Ignavibacteriaceae bacterium | reverse complement strand
TGAAAAGGAGAGAGAATACGAAGATGTAAAACAAATTCTTCATGAGTGTGCCTCCGGAAAAGTGAATAATTGTTT
The DNA here is from genome assembly GCA_020848375.1 of Ignavibacteriaceae bacterium. Taxonomy (GTDB): domain Bacteria; phylum Bacteroidota; class Ignavibacteria; order Ignavibacteriales; family Ignavibacteriaceae; genus H2-BAC3. The sequence goes on along the minus strand of JADLAF010000150.1, from coordinate 2,693 downwards.
AAAATGAACCGGAAGAATAGAAAAAAAACGCTAAATAAGCAAGAAAAAGGGGGGAGAAATGCTTCATCCGGAGAGTATTCAGAATGAGCAAATCCGGCTGATGAATACCTTAAATCAGCACAAAACCGGGTTTTTCGGGTCGCCTGCCAATATGCGACCCCTCCGGAGCCGGAATATCAATCATATATCACTATTCCCCAGTTTTTAATCTAACACGGGGCAACTCGGCCAGTGTCAGTAATTGGGGAAACGCACCATTATCCTTTTCCCACCGGAATCCGCTAAAACCGCGGATTCATACTTCAAAATTCATAATTAATAATTATCCCTCCTGCAGGGCTTTTACCTCAACATTGCTGTGCCTGAGGCGGTTGGCAATGGTCAGAGCGAGCCGTTCAAAGAATAGTCCGGCCACTGCAGAGTTTGATTTTGAAATAACATCAAAGGCAGAACGGGAAAGGATGTAAAGTTCAACATCGCCGTCCGCAATTGCATCAGCCGAACGGACTCCCTCGTCAAGAAATGACATATCTCCGAAGAAATTACCCTGCGCAAACGAAACAAGAGTATGGTATGTTCCGCCTAAGAGAGGAAGAGTAATTTTTACTGAACCCTTGGCAATAAAAAGTATTTCGTCACTTTTATCGCCGATTGAGAATATTTTTTCACCACTCTGAAAGATTTTAGTTTTTAACACTGATGAAATGGTTTTTAGTGCATCCACCGGAAAATCATAAAATAATTCAATATCTTCAACGGGAAGTGAACGCGATTCAGAATCAGATTCAACATAAAATTCACGAAGCAGAGCATTTTCAGTGAACTCAAGTGCATCATCTTGCGAGTCAAAGAATTTCAGGTTATCTGCCTCTGTCAGACCTAAATCTCTCAGATAGTCTTTGATGTTTTGACCTGTCGGAAGACTCAAAGGTACTGAGGAAAAGATCAGAGTTCCTCCATTATTTTTTAAGCGGGCGAGTATCTGCTTGAGCATGTTCACTGCGGTAAAATCAAGTGATACCACCCGTTTCATGTCGAGTATAAGGAATTTATTATTGCTGATTGAGGACTCAAGCTCATTCAGAAGCTGGTCAGTTGTACCGAAGAAAAGCTGCCCCTGAAGTTCAATGATCAGAGTTTTGTTTCCGTGTTCAGTAAGAACGTCCATTTCTTCCTGCAGACGAATTTTCTTAGAAAATTTTTTGTCACCGGTCATCTTTCTGCGGATAACCGAGCTTCTGATCTGCTCTCTGAGGAAAAGGATGATAGCAAAAGCAATACCCACTCCGGCAGCGGTTATCAGACTGGTGCCGACAGCTGCGACTATTACCGCGAGTATGACAAGGAAATCAATAATGGTGAGTTTTGATTTAAGCAGTGCAAAACTTTTTTTATCAATCATCCTGATGCCAACAACAATCAGAATTCCAGCCAGAGCAGAGGTAGGAATCCAGGCAACAAGATTACCAAATAATAACAGAACGAGCAATGCGGTCACGCCAACAAACATTCCCGAATATTGCGTTTTTGCTCCGCTGTTAAGATTAACTAAGGTTGCGCCCATGGTACCCGCGCCAGGAATTCCGCAGACAAGAGCAGAGCCGAGATTCCCCAGTCCCTGCCCGATAAGTTCTTTGTTTGAGTTGTGACGAGAGTAGGTCAGAGCATCAAGCACTACGCAGGTTTTAAGCGTGTCGATAGAGAGCAGGATTGACAAGGTAAGAAAAGGTATAACCAGATTTGAAATTTGAGAAAAATCAATTGAACCGAAGTGCGCAAAATTAGTTGTGACCGTACTGGTCAGGTCTGATATTGATGCGGAGATCGCGCCGATAATAAATTTATTCCCCTCCATCTGAAGCAGTGACGGATCAAAAAACGAAAGTGTGAAATACGCGGCAACACCTGAGGTGAGTGCAATTATTGAACCTGGGATCCTGGTTGTGATCTTTGGCGCGCTTACCATCATTATAATGGTAACAACTCCGATAACGATTGCCTGCCACTGCCACAGATTAAAACTGACAAGTGCGCTCCAGAAGGAAATTTTTTCGGTAATACCAAGCATCTTGGGTAACTGTGCCGAGAAAATAAGGACACCAACACCGCTCAGGTAACCAGCGACAACCGGATAAGGTATATACTTAATGATTTTTCCGCCGCCAAGGTATCCGACAAGAATCTGGAAGCCGCCCGATAGAAGAGCAACTAAAGTTATATATGCAGGAATTACTTCTTTTGGAACGGAACCCGCAGTAACCATTTCAGCCACAAACACGGAAAGCACTGCTGCGGCGGGAGCGCAGGGGGCAGTGACCAATTTTTTTGTCCCGCCGGCAAGAGGGGTAATAAGCCCGAGCATTACCGTACCAATAATGCCTCCGAGGGCTGCCTGACCTGAAAACTCCTTACCCAGCGGAGCAAAAATAATCAGCCCGAATGCAATAGCGGAGGGGAGAGCAACCAGCATTGAAGCAGCTCCGCCCATGATATCTCCGACCCAGTTAGATGAAACCTGATTTTTAAAGGACTGAACAGGGGAATTTGACGCTCCTGAAACCTCTGCATTCTTCGTCATGGCAATAACCTCATTTTCGACAATTCAAAATTATGTGATATTTTTACTAAACAAAAGGAATTATTATGAAGGATGTTCTGTCCTTTTTGAATAAGCTGTTAAAATTATATTTAAC
>JADLAF010000149.1 GCA_020848375.1 Ignavibacteriaceae bacterium | reverse complement strand
GCAGTACGTCCTGATGGCGGCTGTTATGTAAGCTGGTTTGATAACCGTAACGGCAGCTATGCGGTTTATATGCAGAATCTTGATCTGCACGGCAACAAACTCTGGGCAAGTGGCGGACTTCTAATAAGCAGCAATCCGCAGAACACATCATTGGTTGATTATGATCTTGAGGTTGATAATGACGGTAACGCCATTATTGCCTTTACTGATATCAGGGAGGGTTCACTTAAGCCGTATATATATAAGATCAGTCCGACGGGGATGTATTCATGGGGCGGAAACGGTGTCGGGCTTTCAACCAGCACTGCGTATCAGGCAGATCCTAAAATTACCGTGCTAAATAACGGCAATATCGTTGTTATATGGATAATTGCCCAGAATCCTTATAAGGTAGGAATGCATCTGCTTTCCCCTGAAGGAGTAAAACTCTGGGGTGATGAGCAGAAACTTCTTAACGATCCGACAGCAGGATTCAGTTACCCTGATGTTGTTCCTTCAGACAGCGGTTCGTTTATTGTTTTTCATACTGTTACAACAGGCAACTTCCCGGCGCAGACTGTAAAGCTCAGAGCGCAGAAGGTATCTGCTGCAGGCACAGTGCTCTGGTCAACACAGATACAGGATAACGGAAGAATAGCAGCATTCTCAAAGCCAAAGGTTATCAGTGATAAACTCGGCGGAGGCATTATTGCATGGCATGATGACCGTGATCAGAATAGCATTCAGGCGCCGTTTGCACAGCGAGTTAAGAGTGACGGAACAATTGCCTATCCGGTTAATGGTATTGAACTCGCGGGATTTAACGGTCAGCATAAATTTAATCCTGCCATCAGCTTTGATCCGGCTGATCAGAATCTCTTTTCCTTCTGGCTGGAAACTGACGGCAATCAGAATTCACACGGAGTTACCGGACAGATGGTAAATGCATCGGGATTGCTGCAATGGGGTGCGGCAGGAAAAGTATTTAAACCGCTTTCCGCTCCGTTCACCACCAGTCTCAGTTCGTTCAACACCTTCTATGGCGCAAGTCGTATATATGCCTTCTATCTGAACGGCAATTCCGGAGGAAATAATAATTCAGTTGAGGGATTCGCGGTTAATACCAACGGCGATTTCCAGTGGACCGGTGATTTTGTAACACTTTCTGCTCCCAGTGCATCAAAACTGCAAATGGCGGGGGGTATTGATCCGATGGGTAACAGCAAATTAGTCTGGGGGGACACCCGGCTTGGCGATGCGGGTATATACGGTCAGGATATCAGCCCGGCAGGTCAGCTTGGCAATCCGGTCATACCCGTAGAACTGATCTCTTTCCGCGGCTGGTATGAACAGGATGCTGTTCTTCTGACCTGGTCATCTGCAACTGAAACGAATAACAGCTTGTTTGCGATTGAACGCAGAGGAGATACTGATAAAGAATGGACTGAAGCCGGCAGAGTAACCGGTGCGGGCACAGTTACCCAGCCGATGAATTATGAGTTCCGCGATAAGGTGCCTGAAGGAGTATATACCTACCGTCTGAGGCAGACTGATTATGACGGCACGGTTTCTTACTCATCGGAAATTGAAGTTGATGCAACTGCTCCGGATGAATTTATGCTGTATCAGAACTATCCGAATCCGTTTAATCCGTCAACAGCGATTTCGTTTTCACTTTCAGAGGCCGGAAATATTTCTCTTAAACTATACGATGTGCTTGGTACTGAAGGAGCAATTCTTGCACAAGGTGAGTTCCCTACCGGCAAGCATACCGTAACTCTCAGCGCCGAATCACTTGCGGCGGGGGTTTATTATTACCGTTTATCTGACGGCAACGGCAATGCAATAACTCGAAAATTGATGATATTGAAGTAAGATAAGTGATTTTGTATGTTTTGAGTGTTGTTGGTTAGCAGAGCACCACATTTTTCTCCCTTACAAATTTTTTTAAATCAGTATATGCTCTTATAAAAAAGGCGGTCAAAAAAAGACCGCCTTTCTTTTTTTACAGACAGTTTGTCATTTCATCAGTAAAAGCTTTATGGTTTGTGATTGTCCGTCTGCTGACAGCCGGGCGAAATATATACCGCTTGTTAACCCATAAACATCTGTACTGAAGTTTATCTGGTGATTTCCCGCCTCGTGATATCCCGAGGTTAGTTCGGTTATCTGATTTCCCAGAACATCATAAATAATAAGTTTAGCTATTCCAGGGTCTGCCAGAGTGTAGTGCAGGGTGGTTTCCGGATTAAACGGATTAGGGTAATTTTGCAGTAAAGCAAAACTGCCGGATTCTATAATACCTGGTTCATCCATGCCGGTTAGTATGCTGGTGTATGTTGTTACCACATCATCAATGCTGATATTAATCTGCTCTGTTCTTTCGTAGCTTACCATAATGTGACCGGATTTCAGTCTCTCAGACGGATTTACAACAGTTCCGGTTAATACCGGCAGATTATCCATCCATAATCTGACAATCTGATCCGAACCGCTTGATTCAATTCCGACTTTGGATCGGGTGCCTGGTACGTTTGATGAAGTTGCCGCAACGATAATCGGCTCATAAAATCCGTCTGCATACCCGATATATACACTATCATCTTCCCAGAAAACAGTAATGTAGTGTGTGAGATCAGCCCCGCGGGAAACCGCTCCCACTCCATCAGAGCCGAGTGTTCCGGTTCCTGTTGCTTCAAAAGTAAAATCCCTTACCGCGCCGACCGGGGGAGTAGCCATAAGAACTGTCGGGGTTGAACCATTATAAGTAAAGTTTAGTTTACCGTTGTCAATGCTGACTGATTGTGCTATAACATTAAAATCTCCGAATCGTGTCCAGGGTGAAAGGATGTTACTGAAATCATCAGAAAACGATCCCGGAGTTTGTATATATGGATTATACCGGATGTCAATTTCATCCAGTGAAACAGTGTATGGGCTGCCATCTCCCAGCAGTGAGATATACATTGAGCCGGAGAAAAGAGACGGGTCAGCATTGGGTATGCTGCCCTGGTAGATCAGTGTCCCGCTGATATACGCTGATACGATAAGATCACTTCCGGAACGAGTGCCGCTGAGCTGCATTCCTGTATATGATTGAAGTGAAGGACCCGTGAAAAGAAATGTGAAGTCAGGATTCGGATAGGATTGTATATCTGTGGTATAAAAAACACTGACCGAGTCGTTTCTGAGCACCATTCCGATTTCAGACTTAAACCCGGCCCGGCCAATCGCTCCCTGAATAATATTGCCTGAGCCGCTGCTGCTTATTCTGTATGAAAAATCCTCCGTGGTCGCTCCTATAGGAAGCATGATGTTCACCATTTCGGCAGTAGCTGCGCTGAGAACAAGTCCGCCATTTTGAACGGATATTGCAACATCTGAGGAAAAGACGGCATAACCGTCACTTCCTCCGTTATCGAATGTCTGGAAATAGTGATGTGAAGTTGTCTGTGCGGTTATTGTAGATAAAACCATGGTAATAACCAATATAAATGTATATAGGGTTTTCATGAGCGCCTCCTGAAAGGTAATAAGTATTATGTGATGGTGATGTAGGTGAGTATGTCGCAAAAAGCAAAACAAGATGTGTTCGTAAGTGCGGCCGGTTTTGAATTGTGAGAATAAAACAGCGGGTGATTTTATTAATACAGAATGGGGTGAAATTGCAATGAAACAGTTGACGGTGCATAACAATTTTACAGGCAGATAAATCTTCTGCCGCCCCTGAAAAAAGTGTGCATGTAGTTGTCATAATTACTGCTCCTCGCCCCCACTGAGGAATATCATTTGTATTTATCCTTAAAATACAGAAGGCACCGGTTCCCCGGTGCCTTCCAAATCACACTATATGTGCAATATAATTACTTGAGAAGAACCATCTTTTTAGTCATAACAACTGCATCATCTGCAGTAAGTCTGTAAAGATAGATTCCGCTCGGAACCATAAGACCGGTTATTGATCTTGCGTCCCACTGAGCACTGTAGCTTCCTGCTGACATTTGCTGATTAACGAGAACATTTACTAACTGACCGTCAACTGAATAAACTTCGAGGCGGACTTTAGAATCCTTTGCAACGGCAAACTTAATTGTAGTTGCCGGGTTAAACGGATTAGGATAATTTTGTTCAAGAACAAAAGTTTCAGGGGTGGTGTTACCTTCCTGTTTGATACCAACGATATTATACATAACCTGATAATATCTCCAGAGTGTATCAGCCAAAGCGATATCGGTTGCTTCAGCCCAGTTTGTCAGACTTGCATCTGTTATACCAAATGTAGGCCCAAAACCGCGTGTGCCCTGACCATTACGATGACAGGCAATTGCGCAGGTATTCATCATGCCGTTGGTTGAGGTGGCCAGGTCAAGTGTAGCACTTGGGCGAATAACGGTAAAAGCATGGCTTGAAATATCGTAGGCCTTTGCAGTGATAGCAGTGTGAGTCATGTGGCAGTTTGCGCACTGTGACATTGACTGCAGGTGTTTTGTATGATTGTTCCGCCCGTTAGTTTCAGCAGCTTTGTCACCATGGCACTTAACGCAGCCAACGCCAGGGGTCATTGAGTTAAAATCTTCTTTTAACTGATGAGGATAAGCTGTTTCCTGGTGAGGGTCATGGCAGGTAACGCAGGTCATCCCTGAGGAGGCGTTGAAGTGTGCTGCATATTTAAAATCCTGTGATTGCTGATGATGCTGTTTGGATGACTTTCCATCAGGCCAAAGTCCGGGAACATTAACAATATAAGTTGAAAGGTCTTCGCCGGGCTGATAAGTTTTTCCAGTAGTTTCATCAATCGGATATTCGTACGTATTACCGTTGCTCTTGCCTCTAAAATGACACTGACCGCAGACATCCAGTTTGCGCTCATAGCTGAGACCGGTCAGGGAGTTGGCATGTCCGGCTCCGGCAAATCCGGTTGTATGTCCGTGGCAGGATTCGCATCCTACTACGATGTTTTTGACTGAGCTGCTGTTTCCCCATCCGTAAACCCAGGAAGTATCACTTCCGCTGACTACTTTATTTACGGTATTAACGTTATTACCTGGAACCACATGGCATCCCGCGCAGTTTTTGTCCCATGATTTAGTTCTGAAAGCATTGTCAACAGGTTTGAGTGAACCATCTGAGGCAAACCAGTTCTGTGGATTATAACTAACCCAGCTGCCGGAGGAATTATCTCTATATTTATTCAAGTTCCACTGAACCGGAGTAATATAATAGCTTTCGCCGATTTTAACCAGGTAGCGCTGTTTCCAGCCGCCGCCGTAGGTGAATGAAACCTGATATTCAACCATACTGCCGGAAGCAGGATTAAGCTGAATAAAATAGTTTGAACCGTCAACTCTGAAGGTAACAGTTGCATTTCCGTATGATGCGCCCATCGGAACCGACTGCGTATAATTACCCTTCATGGTTTCTGCGGTTGGTGCCTGATGGATTTTGTTATGCAGAGTAGCTTCCCAACTCGAGAAACCAGGGAAACTTCTCAGCGGACCGGTATGGCACATCTGGCAGTTTTCAACACCCTTGTAGTTCTGGGGAACTGCCAGGGCGGCAAAAACGAATACTACTAATAGTATTTTATTTAACATGAGAACCTCATTCGTGTTTTTAATGATGAATTTCTTAATTCTTTCAGATTTTTTATTCCGCTGTTTTTCTGAGAAAGGTCACAATTTTCAGAAACTCATAATCCGGAATTAACCTATGTTGTTTTCTATCAAATATTGAACCAAAATAAATTTGAAATTCCGCATGTATTATCATTCCGCAATAATGCCTTATTTTAACTGAGGGAAAGTTCAATTCTTTTCCCATTTTAAGGAAAAAAAGCAGAAATTTTTGCGGGGGAAGCCAGTTTAATTAATTAACGAATAAAGGATTTGACAAAAAAATGGATGTAGTTCAGGTTGGTTTTTTACTTGGAATCGGACTTCTGGCGGGTATTGCAAGCGGATTTTTAGGTATTGGCGGCGGAATTTTAATTATTCCGGGGCTGGTGTTTTTCCTGGGGTTTTCTCAGAAGATGGCTCAGGGTACATCTCTGGCACTTCTGCTTCTCCCTATCGGGGCTCTTGCAGTTTTCAACTACTACAAGGCAGGTAATGTTGATGTCAAAGCAGCGCTGATTATGGTGGTCACTTTTGTTATTGGAAGCTATTTTTCCTCTAAATGGGTGGCTGAGCTGCCAGAATTGACCGTTAAGAGAGTTTTTGCGGTTTTTTTGGTTCTGTATGCCACGAAGCTGTTTTTTAATAAATGAAAGAAAGGCGCAGACCGGGGGAGTATTGCCCGCTAACAGTGGAATCTCTTGGCCGGCTTGTGCGTCCAATAACCAAGTTCTAAACGGATTTCATCCGTTTAATTTTCTTAAGTCATTAATAAATTAATTTTTTTTGAATTCTGCCATAAGTCAAAGATTTTTCCTGCTTCTTCTTCTGCTGATAGTTTCAGGAGCCGGGCGAATTCCGGCACAGGGTTATGATGACTCCGGCAACCGCTTCATGCTGGCGCAGAGCTATGAGCAGGCGGGGGACTTTGAGCGCGCTAAAACAATTTATGAGGAGCTTTACCAGAAGCAGCCGCTTAATCAGCAGTTTATCACGGCGCTTCAAAGAGTATATACGCAGCTTAAGGAACATGGCAAAGCTGCTTCTGTTCTGGAAAAAGCTGTGCGGCAGATTCCGGGAGACATGAATTTATACTCATTGCTTGGAAAGACTTATTATACCATGGGGCGCGAGCAGTCAGCCGATTCACTCTGGCGTTCGTATATATCAGTTAATCCTGCTGACCCGGTTTCCTATAAAGTTTTTTCAAATACCGCGCTTGAGCTGAGGGATTTTGAGTTTGCACTGCGTATCCTCCGGCTGGGGAAGGAAAACACCGGGAATATTAAGGCGTTTGCCTTTGATTTGGGATATTTGTATTCCATTACAATGCAGTTTGAACAGGCCGCTGAAGAATATGCCTCGCTGCTTATTGCCGCGCCGGAGCAGTATTTTGCCGTACAATCGCGCGTGCTTTCATATATACGTAAACCTGATGCATCTGAGGCGACTATCAGGGTGCTGTCAAAGCCCCTTTATTCAGACGGCCGGGAGGTAATGCGTCTGCTTGCTGAGGTATATACCGAAGCAGGGGAGACAGACAGGGCACTCGCTTTATATAAAGACCTTGATAAAAAACAGAACCGAGGCGGCGAGGATATATACTCATTCGGAATACGCCTTTTTAATGATAAACTGTATGAGCTTTCAGCCGATGTTTTTAGCTTTCTGCTGGAGAGCTATCCAAATGCACCGCAGATGCCACAGTGGAGAATCTCTTATGTCCGTTCGCTTGAAGGAGCGGTCTTTATTAGTTCGGAAGCTCCCGAAAACAAATGGATTCCCTATCCAAAGCTAAGCGATGAGGTGAAATCAAAATACCAGACAGTAGCCGGACTTTATAACGAAATTATTAAAACATACCCGTATTCTGAAATTGCTGTTGAAGCACGCATCCGGCTCGGAGCATTATATTTTGAAATGGGAATGTTTGATGAGTCGCTTAAGTACTATGCGGTGGTCATTAAGGACTTTCCGCTTTATCCGGGAACAAGAGCTGCATACCGGGGCAAGGCAGAAGTGCAGATAAAAAAGGGTGAACTTGAGGAAGCGGAGAAAACTTTGCTTACGGCTAAAACTCAGCAGGGAGTGCCCCCGACAGAGCTTAGTAGTCTTAACTTTCATCTGGCTCAGATTCGGTTTTATCAGGGGGATTTCCCCGCAGCGTCTGAGCTTCTTGCTCAGATAAGCAAAAGCGGGATAGATAATAAAACTAACGATGCACTCGAACTGGCCATGGTTATCAACGGAGCCATGAAGGACTCCCTGTCTTTGGTTGTATTCGCCGGAGCAGAGCGGCTTTTAGCAGAGGGGAAAAGCGGGGATGCGGAACAAATCTTTACCCAGATACATCTGAATCAGAAATATCCGTTCCTCCTCAGGCACACTGCCCAGGTCAGGTTGGCACATCTGGCTGTTTCAGCCGGAAAATACCCTGAAGCCGCGGCTTTTATTGACAGTGTCCTTAGGACGGAAAAGAACATTTTTGCTGATAAACTGATGTATTTATTCGGAAATATGTATGAATATGGAATGAAAGATACCTCAGGCGCGGTCTCGGTTTATGAGGATTTTTTGAGTAAATTTCCGAAGTCAATTTTTACAGAAGAAGTAAGAGAAAAACTAGTACGTTTAAGGAATAAGAGCAGTTAATAATGGGAAAAAAACCGGGCGGTAAGCCCTACAAATGTTCATTTTGCGGCCGGAGTGCCGGAGAAGTTACCAGTCTGATTGCCGGACCGGATGTATATATCTGTGATATCTGCGTAACCAGCAGTGTGGATATTCTGAAAAGCAATATAGCCGCCTACAGTGCCCCAAAACCCAAAAAGGATACCAGGAAACTTACTCCGGCCGGTATAAAAGAAGTCCTCGATCAGTTTGTTATTGGGCAGGACCGCGCTAAAAGGATACTCTCCGTTGCAGTGTATAATCATTATAAGAGAGTTAACTCAGACAATATATTGTTTGATCTGGATGATGTTGAAATTGAAAAAAGCAACATTTTGCTGCTGGGTCCCACCGGTGTCGGTAAGACACTACTGGCTCAGACGCTTTCGAAGATACTTGACGTCCCCTTTGCAATAGCAGATGCCACCACCATAACCGAAGCCGGATATGTGGGTGACGATGTTGAAACCGTTCTGGTTCATCTTCTGCAGGCCTCAGACTATAATCTTGAGCGGGCTCAGAAGGGTATTGTATATATTGATGAAATTGATAAGATTGCCCGGAAGAGCGAAAGCAGTTCAATCACGCGTGATGTATCAGGCGAAGGTGTGCAGCAGGCGCTTCTGAAAATTCTGGAAGGTACCATTGCAGGCGTTCCTCCTAAAGGCGGAAGAAAACATCCTGAACAGAATCTTATTAACGTAAACACAAAGAATATCCTCTTTATTGTGGGCGGGGCTTTTGAAGGCATTGAGAAGATTATTGCCGCGCGCATAAACAAAAGTAAATATGGTTTTGCTGCCGATATTGATGAAAAGCATCACCTGAATGATGATGAACTGCTGGCTGCTGCTGCGCCAGAGGATCTGCTGAGATTTGGTCTGATACCGGAGCTCATCGGAAGAATTCCGGTTATTGCGCCTCTTCACTCACTCGGTGAAGAAGCTCTCAAGAATATCCTGCTTAAGCCGAAGAATGCAATACTGAAACAGTATAAGAAACTGTTCGCTTATGAAAATATTGAGCTTGAGTTTGACCCCTTTGCCATTGATGCAATGGTGAAAAAAGCCATTGAGAGGAAAACAGGAGCACGCGCGCTTCGTTCAACGGTTGAAGAGTTCATGATAGATATCATGTTTGACCTCCCCTCGCGTGAAACCCCCTGTAAGTGTATTATCACCAGGGAAGTGATTGAAGAAGGAGCAGACCCCATATTTATTGAAGGCGAAAAACAGTCCGCCTGAGGCGGAGTATATATATTTAATCAGCGGAGCCCCTTCTCGTGGTTCCGCTGATAAGTTCCATTCTGAAGATTAATACCAAATCATAATGCCAAAAATCCTGATTCTTTTTTTTCTGGTCCAGAGTTTATCCCTTCCTCAGGATAAACTGCTGATTTATATGGATGGCGCTCAGACCAACCATCTGAAAGCGTACGGGGTAACCTACCGTGCGCTCGAAAAGAATCTGAAAGCTGACTGGCTGCTTAACTATCGCGGCGGTTCGTTTATGATTGACTACACCCGCGAAATTGAGACCGAGTGCCGGTTTGAAGGTGTGTCATTCGATGTTATCACCTCCTCAAAAATGGTTGATATATATTCCATCGTTCAGAGTGAAGATGAAAATATGGAGCTTATCCGTCTGGAAAAAGCACCTAAAGTAGCAGTATATGTACCCCCCGGATTTGCTCCGTGGGACGATGCAGTAACGCTCGCGCTGGAGTATGCTAAGATTCCGTATGATAAGGTATGGAATGAGGAAATCATTCGTGGAGACCTTTCAAAGTATGACTGGCTTCATCTTCATCATGAGGATTTTACCGGTCAGTACGGAAAGTTTTACGCAAGTTTCAG
>JADLAF010000148.1 GCA_020848375.1 Ignavibacteriaceae bacterium | reverse complement strand
ATTTCACCACTCGTGTCAGGATAATCCCGGATGTCTTCCGGTTTTCAAATGGCAGATTTTTTATGGAACTCTTTGATAAGTTCCCGATAATTACTTTACAGAATGAGAAAATTAATGAGTTCCACTGGAGAATATCAAAAAGATTATTCGACATTGCATTTTCATTATTTGTTATCGTATGTATTTTTAGCTGGTTGTTTCCTCTGATAGGGCTTTTGATAAAGCTGGATTCAAAAGGTCCCATCTTTTTTTTCCAGGACAGGTGGGGTCGCAATAACAGGCGTTTTAAGGCGTTCAAATTTCGTTCCATGATTCAGGAAAGCCGTGATGTTGACGCTAACGGAAACTATCAGCAGGCTACAAAAAATGACAGCAGAGTTACCAAAGTTGGTGCCTTTTTAAGAAAAACCAATCTTGACGAACTCCCTCAGTTTATTAATGTATTATTGGGGGATATGAGTGTTGTGGGTCCCCGTCCCCATCCGGTGCCTTTGAATGAAGAATCAAAAAAAACGGTTCCCCGGTATATGCAAAGAACATTAGTGAACCCGGGTATTACGGGCTGGGCACAGGTGAATGGATTCAGGGGCGAAACAAAAAAACCTGAACAAATGCATAGGAGAATTGAACACGACCTCTGGTATATGGAGAACTGGACATTTTATCTTGATTTTGAAATAATTCTTCTCACAGTCTGGCAAATGGTAAAGGGTGATCCAAATGCATTTTAAATACATAGTGAAGAATATATTCCTTATAATTCTGTTTATACAGATGCAGCCCGCTGCTCAACCGGTCTTTGAACCCGGGGAAGCTTCCGTATATAACTTTCTGGAAAGAATGAAACTGAAAGGAGTGATTGCTCCTCTAGAATATGCCTCACCGCTCCTGCGGACAGAAATACTCTCTCAACTCAGAGAAGTTGAGAAGTATCTAAAGCAAGAAGAAAACCCTGTCGGAACAAATAAGATGTTCACTACGGTGGAAAAGAGCGAACTTGAATGGTATCTGAGTATTTATACTCCTGTTGATCCAACTGCTGGCGGTTATCTCGATGGCTTTTTATCTGAGGGAGATGGGGTGCTTCCGTATATATACAATTACCGGGATAGCAGCTTTGCTGTATATTTTTCACCTGCAGTAAGTTTTTCGTATGGCGGTAAATTTGATAAATCCCTTTACCGCCGCTCTTGGGGCTGGCGGTTGTCTGGTAACACAGGAAATTTTGGTTTTACCGGTTCCTTTCGTGAAAATCTTGAAGAGGCTGAACAGTTGGATCAGGGTAAAAACTATACTGATGAGCAGGGGATAGTTATTGCAAAGAGAGTCGGAAATTCAATTGAGCACAGTAATACAAATGGCTCAATTACCTGGTCTGATGGCGGGTTTACATTAAGTTTTATTAAGGAAAACTTTCGGCTCGGCGAGGGCATCGGGGGGCAACTGGTTCTTTCCTCAAAAGCGCCTTCTTTTCCTATGATTTATTATAAATATTCACCTGCGCCATGGTTCAAATTTTATTTCATGCATGGATGGCTTTTTTCCGGAGTAAGAGACTCGGTCAGATCTTACCGCACAGAGTTCAAAGGGAATACACGTTGGATTGAACTGGACAAGTATTTTGTAATGCATGCGCTTCAGTTAAGACCCCTTTCATTTCTTGATCTTACACTTGGGGAAACAATTATCTATAGTGACAGGAATGTCTATTTAGGTTACTTCATTCCATTTCTTTTCTTTCGTTCGGTGGATCATATGTTTACACATGGCGGGGGTGACAGCGGCAACAATGGTTCTTTTTTCGGGGAAGTTACTATACGGCCGTTACCTAAAGTATCTGTGCATTTTTCATCGTTCATTGATGAGTTTGCTCTGAGCAATTTTCTTTCAGGCAACATGAGCAGAAACCAGCTTGCCTGGCAGTTGGGTTTGAAGTATGCTGATCTTGCGGTGCCTAATTCAGTGTTAACTTTTGAGTATACAAGGGTACTCCCCTGGGTATATCAGAACTGGATACCAACTCAGACCTACACAAATAACAAATATCTTATTGGATATTTCAGCGGACAGAACAGTGACCAAATTCATACCTCATTTACAGTAATGCTAAAAAAGGGAGTTCAGCTTTATTTCAGTGGAGATGTTACACGCCGTGGAGGTCTGTCAGAAGTACTTAATCAATACGCTGATCCCGGCGAGCCGTTTCTGTACGGGGAAATAAGAAAAGATATAAGTGCGGCCTTTCAAATAAGCTGGGAGTATGCTTATGGACTATTCTTAAAAGGGGGGGTAAAATTCAATGAGACCAGCGACCAAAATTTGTCAAGAACACCACTTTGGCAGAAGGGGACATTTACTGATTGGTATATAAGCTTTCAGTACGGATTATAAGTGATTTTGGTTTTTATGAACAGTACTGACGCAATAAAAAGGTTAAATCCTCGCTTATTTTTACATGTGCTCTTTTATTTTGTTTTGAATTTATTTTAACTCGAAACTCATGAATATACTCGTCACTGGCGGTGCCGGCTACATCGGCTCCCATCTCGTTCATGATCTGGTCAATACTGATCATAATATCACCGTACTCGACAATCTTTCATCCGGATTTGAGAAAAATATTCCTTCCGGTGTGGAATTTATTAATGCTGATTTAACCAATCCGAAGTTAGTTGACATACTCCGTAATAGACAGTTTGATGTGGTATTCCATTTTGCCGCGAAGAAAGCAGCGGGGGAGTCAATGGAAAAACCGGAATTATATATGCGCGAAAATCTCGGCGGAGCAGTAAATCTGATTTCTCTGCTTCCGGCACTTGGCGTAAAATATTTTATCCTCTCTTCAACTGCTGCGGTGTACGGCACTCCTGATAAAATTCCCGTAAATGAATCCGCGCCAACAGTTCCGATTAATTATTACGGATATACAAAACTTGCAATTGAACAGAATCTCGCCTGGTTCTCTCAGATATACGGAATCCGCTATGCTGCTCTCCGTTACTTTAATGCAGCCGGTTATGATCCCCTTGGCCGGGTAAAGGAGAGAGAAAAGGGAACAGCTAACCTGCTTCCTGTCGTTCTTGAAACAGTTTCAGGTCTTCGTGAAAAACTGATGGTCTTCGGAAATGATTACACTACTCCTGACGGTACCTGTATTCGCGATTACATTCATCCCTCTGATCTTGCGTCAGCTCACATGTTGGCACTTGATTATCTCATTGCTGAAAATAAAAATCTAACCGTAAACCTCGGCACCGGTTCCGGTCATAGTGTGATGGAAGTCATAAATGCCGCACAGCGATTATCCGGACTTCCCCTGAAGTATGAAATCGTCTCCCGCCGTGAGGGAGACCCTGCATCCCTCATCGCTGACCAAAACCTTGCACGAACCCTCTTAAACTGGGCTCCTCGCCACTCATCTCTCGATTCCATCATCTCCTCTATGCTCCCCCTCTACCTTAAATAACTATCCCTTGCCATTTTTCATCATTTTGAAATATTACTAACTACTACCTGCTAATTACTAATTGAATTGTATTTGATTTTTCTCCGTCGCATATTTCGTTTTTAATTATTGAACCTCTTGACCGGACGATTGAACAAAAATACACTGGATCAGCTTCTCGGCTCTGATTCAGAAGAAGGGACATCTGCGCAGTAATATGATGTTCCGGAGTTTGCCTTGCCCGTAAGATATCTCTATACCTTTATGAAGGATCTCAGATCAGGTCACTTCTTCCTGATTGATTTCCTCTTCCTACTTTTTACCCCGCTGTTGGCTTATATGCTTCGTTTTGACGGAGACATTCCCTTCTCCGGAGTAGAACTTCAGGGGCTGGTATCGGCTACTCTGCTGTTCACATTTGTGAAAATGCTGGTTTATTGGCTGCTGGGGCTTTACAGAAGATACTGGGAAACTGCGAGCATAGATGAACTTGCCCAGCTTCTCTTCATCGGGATGAATGCAACCATTGTTCAGTTGATTGTTTTTGTCATCCTCCGCAAGATTCCTTCACTGGGGATGGAAAATCTCCCTTATTCTTTCTCACTGCTGGATTCGATTCTCTCCGGATTTTTTGTTGCTACAGCACGCTTCAGCATCCGCCTGATGGAAAGAGCAAACCAGAGAATGAGCAAATCAGACCAGAGGAAAATACCAACAATTGTAATAGGTGCCGGCCTTGGCGGTACAGCAATCGTGGAAGAGATGCAGCGCAATAACAACCTGAATATGCATCCCGTAGCTTTTCTGGATGATGACGAGAATAAGCTCCGCACCCGCATACGGGGTGTCCAGGTTATGGGCAGGGTAAATCAGCTTGAGGAGGTTGTCCAGTCAACCAGTGCTTCAAGGGTGATAATCGCTATCCCCTCTGCTCAGGGTAAAAACATCCGGAAAATCTTAAAAAATTGTGAGAAGATCGGAATCGAAACTCTGACCCTCCCCGGTCTGGATGAAATGCTCAACTATAATGTCCGCCTTGACAATATTCGAAAGGTGCAGATCGAAGACTTGCTCCGCCGGACTCCGGTGGTCATTGACACAGAGTCGGTGAATGCATTCATGCGGGGAAAAGTAATACTGGTAACTGGTGGGGGCGGATCTATCGGTAGTGAGCTTTGTAGGCAGATTCTGAAAGCACGTCCATCACAAATGATCATTCTGGGGCATGGCGAAAATTCCATCTTTGAAATCGAACAGGAGTTGTTCTTCCGGCTAGGAAAAATGAACGGAGGTCAGCCTCGCCCTGAAATAATTTCCCGCATTGTTGATATCCGTGACAGCAACCGGGTAAACTTGATTTTCAGCGAAACCTCACCTGATATCGTATTTCACGCTGCTGCTCATAAACATGTACCTCTGATGGAACACAACCCCGCTGAAGCAATAAGCAACAATGTCATTGGTACATTGAATCTTCTTAAAGCGGCCGCAAAATATAAGACCTCAAATTTTGTTCTGATCTCAACCGATAAAGCGGTAAATCCCACAAGCATCATGGGAGCAAGCAAACGCTTGGCCGAAATGCTGGTGCTATCTTATGCGAACAAAACCGGACTGAATGCCTGTGCAGTCCGCTTTGGTAATGTTCTTGGCAGCCGCGGAAGTGTTATAAATACCTTCCGCAAGCAGCTTGATTACGGCGGACCGATAACCATCACCCATCCGGATATACGGCGCTTCTTTATGACTATTCCTGAAGCTGTATTGCTGGTTCTGCAGGCATCGGAATTAAGCAAAGGGGGCGAGATATATGTGCTCGACATGGGTGAACCGGTTAAGATCGTTGACCTTGCCCGTGATCTGATCAAACTCTCCGGTCTTCGGGAAGATATTGATGTCCGCATTGAATATACCGGTCTCCGCCCTGGAGAAAAACTGTACGAAGAATTATTTCTGACAGAGGAAAACTACGAACGCACCGAGCATGAAAAGATATTTTATGCTAAAAACTCCAGCCAGATGATCAACGGAGAACTTGAACTGTTTGTTGGTGAACTGCATAAAATGGCATTAAAAGGGGATAGTGAGCATCTGAAAACCCTCATCAAAAACTTCATCCCCGAATACAACTGGGAAGACGCCCCCCGCATCTCCTGATTTTCCCTCCTCTGTAAATTAAAAAATTTTTTCTAACTCCTAATTGTTCTCCCTGCCCCCCGCCCACGGCCGCTAGTCACTAACCACTAGTAACTAATCACTAATCACTAACTCCTAATTCCTAATTGTTCTCCTTGCCTCTGACCCCTAGCCACTAATCCCTGACCCCTAGCCACTAATCCCTGATCCCTAGCCACTAATCCCTGACCACTAACCACTCTTTGCCCCTGACCCCCTAGTCACTAACCACTAGTCACTTTTAAAAAGTATTTCCATTTCACTTACCGTTTCCTTCTTCGTCGAATAATTCAATTTCACCCCCACAATTTCCTTCCCGGTTAACTGCTCAAGGTCCCGCAGAACAGCTCTCATTCGTAAATTTCTTTCTGACTCTGAAAAATTCGATTTTCTGAGCCAGAGAATCTGCTTTGCGTTGAAGAGAATTGATTCCTCTTTCTCAATAAGTCGTTTTGCGTACAACTGAGACTGATTAAGAATCTGCTGCTTTCGAATCTCCTCCTTGTATTTCTGATTCCACTTGACAAGGGTCGGTTTCGAAATATCCAGTTTCTTCTGACACTGCAGTAACGTCTTCCCCTCCGCCCTCAGGATGATGAATTCCTTGATCACATAATCACTGTACATAATTTCCTGAAATTCATGAAAACCGCGAAAATAGCGAAAATTCGCATGGTAAAGAAAAGGTAAACAAATACCCCCTTTTTGGACATACCCCCCCCTCTTTTTGTTTAAAAAATATTTTTTATTCGTGTATTTGTGGCAAAATTCTTTTTTTACTAACCACTAACCACTAACCACTCTCTTGTACATTGTAAATTGTTCATTGTACATTAATTTTTATTCCTAATTTGCCATATAGATTAACAAAATTTAAAGCATGCAGAAATCATCTATACTGGTAACTGGTGGCGCCGGCTACATTGGTTCCCACCTCGTCCACGACCTCACTGAACTCGGCTACAAAGTAACCGTCCTTGATAACCTGTCAACCGGCTTCTTGGAAAATATTCCCGCCGGAGTTGAACTTATTGAGGCTGATCTGAAATCTCCGGATTTAAAAGATATTTTAAGGGGAAGGGAATTTGACACCCTCTTTCACTTTGCTTCCAAGAAAGCTGCAGGGGAGTCTATGGAAATCCCTGAAGTGTATATGCTGGAAAATATCACCGGGGCTCTGAATCTTTTCTCCCTTCTGAAGGATCTGAAAATCCGTAAGGTAATCTTTTCTTCTACGGCTGCCGTCTATGGCGCTCCTGAATCGATCCCCGTTGCAGAAAGCGCCCCAAAAAATCCGATAAATTATTATGGCTTCACAAAACTCTCTTTGGAGCAGAATCTTTCCTGGCTGTCACAAATCCGCGGAATTCATGTTGCCGTCCTACGTTATTTTAATGCTGCCGGATATGATGTAAAAGGCAGAGTAACAAAGAGGGAAGTGGGAACAGCGAATCTTCTCCCGGTCGTGCTGGAAACCCTTGCCGGAATCCGATCAAAACTGATGGTCTTTGGTGATGATTATAATACCCCCGACGGTTCCTGCATACGTGATTATATACACCCTTCCGATCTTTCATCAGCTCATATACTGGCAATGGATTATCTGGAAAAGAACCGGGTGAATCTGACACTGAATCTCGGAACAGGGAAGGGGTATAGTGTGTTTGAAGTGATAAAAGCTGCGGCAGATATCTCCGGCCTTCCCTTAAATTACGAAGTCACCTCACGCCGTGAGGGAGATCCCGCTGCCCTCATCGCCGATGCCTCCGAAGCCAATCACCTCCTCGGCTGGACCCCGCGGCACTCAGACATCGAAACCATCATCTCCACCATGCTGCCGTTGTATATATCTTCGTAAAAAAATTATTTATTTTTCATTGAAGAGATTTCGCCCCTCTGATGCTTTGGAGGATGGGGTCATATCTCCGTTTCTATTAATATATCACCCACTCCGTGGGTTCAGGCATGAAGCGGAGATGTCGGTATTATTAACATATCACCCACTCCGTGGGTTGATAATTCTAATGTTTTGTTAATTGTAAATTGTTCATTGATTTTACTAATTCCTAACTCCTAATTAGGGTTTCCTGAAAAAGTCAGCGCGCAGACAGGACGGTTGCTTCAAACCAGGGGGGTCGGAAGAGTACTTTTGGCAAAAAATTGTGGGATTTGTTGACTTGTAAAAAAGGCCAAAAAAGAACCTCT
>JADLAF010000147.1 GCA_020848375.1 Ignavibacteriaceae bacterium | reverse complement strand
TCCCGCTGATTAACTTTCCGCTGGCTCAGCGCAACATGACCGAATATGAACGGCAGATGATGGAAACGACGATAACCGGTTTTTATAAAGACTTTGTAAATAAAGTTGCAAAGGGCCGTAACAGCACCTACGAAAAGATTCACGAAGTAGCACAGGGCAGAGTGTGGACTGGTACAGACGGACTCGGCCTCGGGCTTATTGATCAGCTCGGCGGACTTGAAACCGCTATCACTATGGCTGCTGATAAAGCAGGTCTTAAAAAAGGTGACTACACCATAGTTGAAATGCCTGATGCTCCTCTGTTTGATATAAGTATATTTATGCCGTCATTAATAAGTGCGCAGGTAATTAATAATCCGGTGCTTAAGGATGCCCGATTCAGAGCTCAGCATAACGGAAGACCGCTGATGATGCTTCCGATTGATCTGGCCCCAGATATTGACTATGATGCGCTGATGGCAAAATAATTGATAATTGATAGTGGACAATGGATAATTACTTTTCTCTGAATTAAAAGTTAAAAAGTAAAAGTTAAAAGTTGAGACGGTGTATATGCTTTTTTGTATATACACCGTCGTATTTCTGTAAAACTGATTGGGACTAACATGGAAACTATAATCGTAACACTACTGGTAGTTTTGCTGCTGCTTAGTATTGCAACAGTATTTGTCATTGTCTTCTTCCCCCGAAAAAACACAGCTGAGCTACCTCCGCAGCTTGAGCAGACGCTCTTGAATATAAACTCATCACTCCAGCGGCTTGACGGAGTATTGAGGGAAGAGCTTAAAAATAACAGGGAAGAAAGCGGACGTATAGCACGCGACAACCGGGAGGAGTTGCGCAATATGCTTACTCAGATTCAAAACGATCTTACCAAGACACTCAACACAGCGGCACAGGGCAACCAAACCATCCTTAAAGAACTGACCGAATCTCTGAACAAGAGTCTGACTGAACTTGCAGAAAAAAGTGAAAAACAGTTTTCAGCACAACGGCAGGAGCAGAACTCAGGACTGAAATCATTTTCTGAGACCAACATTGCACAGATGGGAGAAATGAGAAAGACCATTGAGGCAGGGCTTAAATCAGTGCTTGAGCAGGTTCGTTCAGACAACTCTTCATCAAGTAAAGAACTTACAACAGCACTAAGCAATTTTCAGAAATCATTTGAAAAGAATGTAGAATCATTCAACGAACTGCAAAAAGAAAAATTCGCAACACTTGAAAAGAAACAGGATGAACTGATTTCAGGCACTGAAAAGAAACTTGAACAGATGCGCGAAACGGTGGATGAAAAACTGCAGAAGACACTGAACGAACGGCTAACACAGTCATTTGAAACTGTTGGCAAGCAGCTTTCTGCGGTGCAGGAGGGGCTTGGTGAAATGCGCAACCTTGCTCAGGATGTAGGCGGGCTGAAAAAAGTTCTTGCCAATGTTAAACAAAGGGGCTCATTCGGAGAAGTACAGCTTTCCATGCTGCTTGAGCAGATACTGGCGCCTGATCAGTATGATGCAAATGTAAAAACCAAAGACGGCTCATCTGATATCGTTGAGTTCGCGGTTAAACTTCCCGGCAGTGACAATGACCGGAAGTATATATATCTCCCCATTGATGCCAAGTTCCCCAAAGATGCATACGCCGCTCTGCAGGAGGCCTACGACAGAGGAGACCAGCCGGCGGTGGAAGAAGCGCAGAAGCAGCTTTACAGCACAATTAAAAAAATGGCAAAAGACATAAGCGACAAATATATAGATCCGCCAAACACCACAAATTTCGGAATTATGTTTCTTCCGTTTGAGGGTATATATGCAGAGGTGGTAAGGAAGGCATCGCTGCTTGAGGAACTTCAGAAAGAGTGGCGGGTAGTAGTTACGGGACCCACAACGCTGGCTGCAATTTTGAACAGTCTTCAGATGGGTTTCCGCACACTCACAATACAAAAGCGATCCAGTGAAGTATGGCAGATACTTGGAGTTGTTAAAACAGAGTTTGAGAAATTCGGCGGGCTTCTTGACAAAGCGCAGGAAAACATTCAAAGAGGTCTTAATACACTTGATGAAGTAAAAGGCAAACGCACACGGGCAATCCAGAGAAGTCTTAAAAATGTAGAAACCGCGGATATCAAGCTGCTACCGGAAAGCCCAGACCTGTTTGAGGAAGAAGAGGGAAATTGAAAATGGATAGGGGATAATGGAGAATGAAAAAACCCAGAATCCCCATTGTCCCTCGGGCAAGCTCGCGCAAAGAATTAACTTCAAAGTTTCCGACCCCCTTCTCCCTTTCCAGGGAGAAGGGCTGGGGATGAGGGTTCTTGTTTAGGAGAAGCAGGAAATGCCAAAACACACAGACACTCTCAAAAATAATGTCACCACTTCGTGGTTTGGATTGGCGAAATTGATTCCATTGCTACAATAATTCCACCACTTCGTGGTTCTCCGCACAAAGAGTTTCCCGCTGATTCCGCGGATTAACGCAGATTTGCCCCCTTCACATTACTAATTACCCCTTACTAACTACTAATTCCTTTCTGTACATTAATTTTGTCCCTATTTCCAGCTATTCAGCACTATTCCCCTATCATTATATCATCACAAAGGAGTCCTCATGTTCCCAAAGCTACGGATTACCCCGCGGCAGCATACCGCCTTTCTTCTCGCTCTTGTTTCAATCAGTTTCTTTCTTTACGCATACTCATCCGGCATTACCGGCATGACCCAGCTTAACGGCGCGGGATGCACCTGCCATGGTGATCTTTCCGCCGGAGTAACCGTCAGCATTGAAGGACCGGACACTCTGAGTCCCGGCCAGGTTGCCTCTTACACGGTATCCATCTCAGGCGGACCCCTCACGCGCGGCGGAACGAACATATCAGCATCGGCAGGTTCCCTGGCTACCCTGCTCGGCTCCGGCCTGCAGAAAATCGGGGCTGAGCTTACTCATACCACCCCAAAGGAACCAGTTTCCGGTGCCGTAACCTTCGCTTTTAATTATACTGCCCCGTCCGTGACAGGAAATGTTACCCTGTATGCAAACGGAAACAGTGTGAACTTTAACGGCGGTAATGACGGCGATCAGTGGAATTTTGCTCCGTCAAAAACCATCACGATTGCTAACATCGTTCCGGTTGAACTGACTTCGTTTACTGCATCAGTTTCAGACGGTGAAGTTGCTTTAACCTGGTCAACTGCAACAGAGATGAATAACAAGGGCTTTGAAGTTGAGCGCGCAGAAGTGGTTGGCGGAGTGAAGCAGGAGTTTGCCTCCCTTACATTCATCCCGGGAGCCGGAACTGTGACCGAACAGCGTGTATATAATTACACTGACCGTCCGGACAGAGCTGGCATATATCAGTATCGCATTAAGCAAACCGACTATGACGGTTCATTTACCTATTACAATCTTTCCGCTGAGACGGAGGTTACCATGCCGGAGGTATTTACGTTAGAGCAGAATTACCCAAATCCGTTTAACCCTTCAACCCAGATTAGCTTCTCACTGGCCTCTGAGTCGT
>JADLAF010000146.1 GCA_020848375.1 Ignavibacteriaceae bacterium | reverse complement strand
TTATGCTTTTCCTGCCTGAGCTCTGCCTCAAGCCGTTTGATGTCCTTACGTGAGGTGTCTGATGATTGTTTTTTGAGCTTTGTAGCTGCCTGCTGCTGTGCAGCCATATCCTGATTTCTTTTGAGCAGATAATAGTCAATACCATCTTCATACTGTCTGAAAACGCCCCGTTCAATGCGCACTACTTTGTTCACAATCGGACGGAGGAAATCAACATCGTGAGAAACCAGAATAAGTGAGCCCTCAAAGTCAGCGAGTGCCTTCTGTAATATCTTTTTTGAAGATATATCAAGGTGATTGGTCGGTTCATCAAGTATGATGAAGTTAAACTTTGCGGAAAGAATCTTTGCCAGGCATACTCTGCTTTTTTCTCCTCCGGAAAGAACGCCTACTTTTTTGAAGACATCGTCACCGGTAAAGAGAAATGAACCGAGCAGTCCGCGTAAATAGGGGACTGTGGTATTTTCTGAAACCTGTGCTATGGTTTCAAGAATATCAAGATCCGGTTCAAGACTTGCAGTTACATCCTGAGCATAGTAGGCGGTCATCACATTGTGTCCGGTTACTACTTCTCCTCCGGATATATCAGTCACTCCGGCAAGGATTTTTGCCAGCGTGGTTTTCCCTGCTCCGTTTGGTCCGACAAAAGCAATTTTATCCCCTTTAAGTATTTCAAAATCCAGATCACGGAAAATCTGCTTTTCACCATAGCTCTTATGCACTTTGTTCAGCGTCATAACAGTCTTCCCAGAAGGGGGAGCCGGCGGAAAACGGAGATTAATCTCAGATGTATATTCAGGAAGTTCGATCAGTTCAACTTTTTCAAGCTGCTTTACCCTGCTCTGAACCTGTTTTGCCTTTGATGCTTTATATCTGAACCGCTCTATAAAGCGCTCGGTTTCCTTGATTTTCTTCTGCTGAACTTCAAATTGTGCTTCAGTCTGACGGTCACGCTCCTCTTTGAACTTAAGATAGTCATCATATCTGCCATTAAAGATGTTGAACTTGCCGAGATAGATTTCCAGCGTTTTATCGGTTACATTATCAATGAAGGTTTTATCGTGTGAAACAATAAGGAGTGAACCTTTATAGCCCTGTAAAAATGAGGTCAGCCACTCGAGCGAGTCTATATCCAGGTGGTTTGTTGGTTCATCAAGCATGATCAGGTCGCTTTCGGCTATGAGAATCTTCGCAAGCGCCAGACGCATCTGCCAGCCGCCCGAAAATTCATCAGTCATTCTTGATAAATCTTCCTCTTCGAACCCAAGTCCTCGCAGCACTTTGCTTACACGTGCTTCAAGTGAGTAGGAATCATATTCCTCAAGCTTCTGGTGAACATCACCAAGAGCATAAATCAGTTCATCGCGCTGCGTTTCATCAGTCACGGTTTCAAGCAGGCGGGTGATTTCCGATTCTTTCTCCCGCTGAGCAAGAATTCCGGGGAAAGCAGAGGAGGCCTCCTCAAGCACAGTTTTGCCGCTGTGGGTGACATTTTCCTGCGGTAGGTAGCCGATGCTGAGCCGGCGCTGTTTGTATATATTGCCTTTTTCAGGCTGAAGACTACCGTTGAGCATTCTGAGAAGTGAGGTCTTGCCCGTGCCGTTTGCACCCACGAGTGAGAGTTTGTCGCCGGAATTAATCTTTAAATTAACATCACGGAACAGATACCTGCCGCCAAACTGGAGAGAAACATCAATCAGATCAACCATTTATTTACGGACTACCGCTGCTTTAACTGAACCAACTGAGTTCCCCTCCTGGTCAGACGCGGTTATGATATATACTCCTGTGTTCACAAAGCTTCCGTTGCTGTCCCGTCCATCCCATTGGGCAATTCTTCCGCCGGGGGAAGAAAATTCGCGGATGACATTTCCGCTGATATCAATAATTTTAATCTCAGCATCCTGAAGCAGACCGTCAATGGTGAGTGCTTTGCCGGGCGTACCGAGGATAAACGGACTCGGATATACAGTCAGCCCGCTAAGATCGCGTTCAGGTTTGGCGGCTAATGTAGCGACAGAAGTAAGACCAGCATCGGTACCAATATATGCCGTACCGGTTTTTTCGTTGAATGCAATACTCTGAATTGCATCGGAAAGCAGGGGGCTGTTCCGGGTGTCAAAAGCCGCGATGAGAGTTGAGCCGTCCGGTGAGAAGACCAGCAGGCCCTGATTGTTCGTCCCGATCCATTTTCTGTTGATGGGGTCAACCGCTATTGCGGTAACTGTATATTGACGCAATGAGAAGAGAGATGTGATGCGGGGATTCGGACTTGTACCCAAAACTGATGACGGATTTGCAATCACAAATGTTCCCAGATTGGTCCCGAGCCATATTTCACCGCGTTTATCAATAGCCATGGCGTTAATTGTCTTGCCCTGAAGTTCGGAAACCGAAGATGCATAACCAAACTTATCATCGGTCTTTACCCCAAAAGTCTTATTTTCATTAAAATAAAAAAGTCCGCTTTTCTGAGCATCGGTGGATATATACCACTTGGTATCGCTGCGGTCAATAACCATGTTCATATACTGCGCAATTGAGGAGTCAGCAGTGTTGGCGTACTGATGCCAGGTACTGTCCGGTGTAAGAGCAGAAAGAATCTTTCTGTCCGCTGCATCATGGTTCAAAACCCAAAGATTCCCTCTTGAGTCCTGCTTTACGGCAGGAATTACAATAAAATCAGGGTCGTCAGATATACCCCGGATAGGCGTATTCTGCGCATTAAAAACCGTCCGGGTTCCGTCCGGTTTGATGCGTAAAAATCCCTTGCCCCAGTTGCCAGCAAGGAGAGTATTGTCTGAGGTTGTTGTTACGCTGAAATAAGCGTTGCTGCCGATCGAAGGATCCGTGCTGAGGTCAATGGTACTCCAGGTAAAACCGTCAAATTTATATATGCCTTTGCCAGTAACATCGCGGCCTGTGGCGGTCCAGAGAATTCCGTTATTGTCAACAGCGAGATCAAGAAACTGGTTTGATCCCGGTCCTGAGGGATAAATACCGGTGAGGGTATCAGTCGGACTAAAAATAGTTATTCCCAAGTCACTTGTCAGAAAAACTTTTCCGGAAGAGACACCTGAAATTGAGCTGAGGGTTCCGGTCGGTGGTGTATATAATAAAACGGGAGTACCTCCTCTGTAAAGCCAGAGAGCATTTGAAACAATATATAATAAGGAATCACCGTTTACGGAAAAATCAGTAACCGGAACGGTGTTGAGGGAGGGAATCAGCGAACTAAAGAGGGTATCGCTCTTTACGGCAAATCCGCGCGAGGTTGAAACAATAAGACTGCCTTGATATGAACCTGCCTTATATACAGTGTTCGAACGAAGTCCGCTGGTGGTGTTATATACATTCCATGAAGCAGGTGCGGCAAGATTGGCGCTGCCGGGTTTTTGCTCAATAAGCCCGAAGTCTGATCCGGCGTAGATGAGACTGTCCCGGAAAGAACTGAATATCTTGCTGTTGGCGTTGAGTGTGGCAAATTTGAAAAAGGTATCAAAAAAAACATAGTTCCGGGCATCAATCAGGGAAAGACCAAACTCAGTGCTTACAAAAACTGTGTCCCCGCGTACAGAAAGAGAGTTTATACGCTTGTTGGGGAAATTCGAATTAGCTATGTCAGAAATTCGTTTGGTTGTATGAGTCTGCGGATTATAAACCTCCAGAATTCCCGTGAGCGACCCCATCCAGACTTTTCCTTCAGAGTCAATAGCCAATGAATTCAGGTTTGAACCGCTCAGCCCGTCTGCTTTGTCTAAGGTGAAATAAGATTTTGTGACCATATTATAATAGAAGAGCCCGCCAGAGGTTGCTGCCCAAATCAGATCACCGGAAACACCGGCGCTGCGTACCACTTTTTTGTCGGTATAATTCTTCCAGTTGGAGAACTCCTGCCCTGTTGCGCTGGTAAACGCAATAAGGAGCAGGGGAATACAAATTTTTGTCAGGAAGAGAAGATATCCTGCTTTTTCTTTCATGAGCCGGTTTTTTTTATTATTTATCCTGCTAAATTATTAAAGTTATGTGTAATCTCTACCCATTGTAAGGGCAAAATTCATTGCATAAAGTGCCAATAAAGCATTTAGTCTTCCTGGCGGGGCTTGTTCTCCTGAATTGGGGAGCAGCGCTCACGGCCGGATTCATGAATGATGACTTCCAGATTATCGGGGCAAGAGTGCCTGAGAGCTTTGCCGAGATACTTTCTCCGCTGGTTACCGGTCATGTCTGGGGTGTTTACTGGCGGCCGCTGATAAGGATTCTTTACAATGTTCTTCTTATAGCAGGTGGTCACAATCCTTTTATTTTTCATGCTGCGGGGCTGCTGTTTTTCCTTTGTGTAACGGTTGTGGTTTATCTGCTATCTGTGCGGATTAGCAGAAATCAGGTGACTGCTCTTATTGCTTCTGCTCTCTTTGTTGTACTGCCTTCGCGAGAACTTCCCGCTCTGTGGATTGCTGACCAGGTTGAACTGCTGGTGTTTATTTTCACAGGTCTTGTATATCTCTCGGCAGAAAAATATGTGGGTACAGGGGAAAGGAAATACCTGCTTCTGGCTCTGCTCATGATGACCGGTGCGCTTCTTTCCAAAGAATTGGCATTTATGGTTATTCTCCTTCCCGCGCTGATGTGGGTTGCTTCCGGGGCTCAAAAAACAGCACTGAACAGATACCTGACCTTAACGGGGGGCTTTGCAGTTCTGACCGGCTTTTTGCTGAGCTACCGTACGTTTGTAATCGGGAGTAATCTTTTCGCGGCGCAGCATCTGGCGGACACCAGTCTCACAACCATGATCAAAAACTTCATTCTTTATATCCCCTCAGTATTTGCGGGGCCTGACCAGTTTGGTTATATACTTAACGGAAGTTTGACCGGTTATGTGGTTTCCGCGGCTCTGCTGCTTGCTGCCGGAGTGCTTGCTTTCTGTGCTCTGCGAAGGATAAAAAACGCCCCCGAAAGTCGGCAGCTTTATATGCTCGGAGCCGGATGGTTTATTTTATTTCTGATTCCTGTTCTTCCGGTATATATGCGTTGGTATGTTTTCACCGCTTCGTTTGGTGTGTTGCTCATACTCTCTCATCTGCTCAGCGGTGTCTATTCCCGGCTGAGAAAACCGGGAGCCGTCCTTGCTCCTGCTGTGATAATTCTGTTGGTGTTTTCGTCACACAACATTTTTCTTTCGCAGAGATGGAACGATGCGGGTAAGCTGGCTTCAGAGATAGGAAGAAATATTTCAGAAAACAAACGCTTCGTCGAAAAGAATACCTTAGTGCTGTGGGGCGTGCCAGACAAGCTCAACAGAATTCCGGTAATGAAACTCGGACAAAAAGAAATGTTTCAGTATTACAGCGAAACTGATTCAGCGGATATTCGCTCACCGCTGCGCGCGGAACTGTTAGGGAACAGTCCTGAAATCCAGCTTCTGTCTAAGGACTCAGCCGGATTTAATTTAATACTCTATGGAGGCAGATTTTTACCTGAAGGGGGTAAATCTAAAGTTCGGCCAAATAATGAATTGATTGAGTACAGATACGAAAAGTATTTTATAAGAATCGAAACCAGAATAGAAAAAGGATATCCGATTTCGATTGTGTATATAACGGGAGAAACCAGTGAGGCAGACCGGCTTCATCTTTGGTTCACCGGCAGGGAATTTAAGAGAATTAAAAATAATGGGAACCTCTAAAAACCATATATATTGACCTATTTTTCGGAATATATATATAGTTTTAAAAAATATTTGTTAAAAAATGATTTTTTCTGCCCTTACAGGCAACTTTTTTGATCGGACTTTTTTTCCGATCGGTTTTCGCCCCCTCTGTTTTCGGTCATTTGACCAGAAAGGCATACCTCTCCATATTATAGGTAAGAT
>JADLAF010000145.1 GCA_020848375.1 Ignavibacteriaceae bacterium | reverse complement strand
GTGCCTGCATACACCAGTATTGACCTTTCCATTTTTCCTGATTATGTAAAACCCGGGAAAGATCCGGTATATATTGAATCAGAAGATTATGGTCCGGCGATTTGGGATCCAAGTCCGAATTTTACCAATGGAAGCATCTCACATCAGTTTTCAGTTGTACACACTACTCAAGGTGGATTCGCGGGTTCACTTTCATGGCTTAAAAATCCGGATGCAGATGCCGCAACTCATTATATCATCCGCAGTTCAGACGGGTATATTGTTCAGTTGGTGCGCGAAATGAACCGTGCATGGCACGCCGTCTGCTGGAACGGGTACAGTCTTGGTGTTGAACATGAAGGATTTGTTGACAATCCGGCCTGGTACACTGATGAAATGTACACTGCCTCCGCTAACTTATTTAACCATTTTTCTGTCCGTTATAATATACCTTTCA
The DNA here is from genome assembly GCA_020848375.1 of Ignavibacteriaceae bacterium. Lineage (GTDB taxonomy): Bacteria > Bacteroidota > Ignavibacteria > Ignavibacteriales > Ignavibacteriaceae > H2-BAC3. The sequence continues at coordinate 37,668 of JADLAF010000145.1, read as the reverse complement.
ATCTTAACAGAATCATTGGTCATAACCAGTGGCAAAATAGCGCATGGCGCACCTGGATGCAGACAAACTATCCCAATATTGATCCTACTTGTAACTCCCATACCGACCCGGGTATTTATTGGGACTGGTCCTTTTATTTACAGTTGGTGTCGAAAGACACAACTTCGCCTTATATACTATCCTACATACCTGCGGCTTCAACCGACAGTGTCTGGGCTAATCAGACCGTAAAAATTTCATTCTCCCAGAGGATGAAAAAATCTGTCGCTCAGGCAGCTTTTTCAATCACTCCCTCCGTTACAGGAGTATTTACATGGGAAAACTCCGGGAGAACAATGGTTTTTAAACCAACCAGTTTGTATCAATTAGGTCAGGTCTATCAGGTAAGATTTGATACTTCGGCTGTTAATTATAATAACCGAAAAATTCTTGGCGGATTGGAATTCAGTTTTGTAACCAGAAGTACGGCCCCTCTGAATGTGGTTGAGACTTATCCGGCATTAAACCAGCAGGGGATAAGCAATACCGTAAAAATCAGTCTTCATTTTGATACTCCGTTGCTTACTTCAAGCATCAATCAGAATGTTTCGCTAAATGATTTTAACGGACAATCAGTTCTCATTAAAAATGTGACTTATACCGAACTCGACGGCAGAGGAACAATTACGTTTTCCCCCCAGGTTCCGCTTAGGTATTCAGCGGACTATTCTATTCTTGTTGGGTCTGAAATTAAAAACATTCTTGGTACGTCACTCGGGACTGCACAGACGATTCCTTTCAAAACTGCTGATAGCATATATGTTGCCGGCGTCTTACTAGATGATTTTGAATTAATTAAAAACTGGAAAGACCCAAACTACAGCGGTAGCACGATTGGTACTGACCCGAACGCAACTACATTTACCATTGTCAATGAAGAAAAATATTCCGGAGCATTCAGTGGTAAAATAAGTTATCTCTTCACCGGGATAGGCGGTGTATGCCGCACCTTTAATTCTGACAAACCTAATATCGGTTCAAACAGTAATGAGACTTTCGGACTTTGGGTCTACGGTGATTTAAGTAATAATTATCTTGAATACTGGTTTTACTTTAATACATCTTCAAACGTTATTGTTAAAGCCGATACACTTGACTGGACCGGATGGAAATGGGTAGAAATTCCGATTTCAGCTATAACAGGCACTGGCGATAAACTCTTTCATAGTATTGTAATTAAGCAAAGCCCCAACGGGTTACGTTCCGGGGCTGTGTATGTGGATAATGCTATCAAAAGAAATCCGGCACTAACTGATGTAAAAAATGAAGGTGAGAATGTTATTCCGGATGAATATACACTGTATCAAAACTATCCGAATCCGTTTAATCCTGAAACTAATATTAGTTTTTCTTTGCCAGAGAACTCATCAGTCGAATTATCCGTATTTGATATTTTAGGAAATAAAGTTGCATCTTTGGCTGAAAACCAGATTTTTGAACAGGGAACACATTCAATACGGCTGAGTCTTTCTGAATTTCCGCTTTCATCCGGCGTTTATTTTTACCGGCTGAAGACTGATAAATTTACTTCACACAAGAAAATGACTATTCTTAAATAAAAGTAACAGTTACAAAAGAAAAGTAAATCATCATCGTGTATCAGGCTCTTGCATGCGTAACAGATAATAAAAAAATAGCTGAGAATATTCATCTCATTGAGTTTGAAGCACCGTCTATAGCCAACGTTATAGCACCAGGTCAGTTTCTTAACCTGAGAGTTAATGATAACTTATTTCCATTGCTGCGCAGGCCATTTAGTATATGTGACGTTAACAATGACCGAATCTCAGTAATGTTTAATGTAATGGGGGAGGGGACAAAAATTCTTTCGCAAAAAAAACTCAATGATTATGTTGACATCCTCGGTCCGCTTGGCAATGGATTCAACCTCACGTTTAATGAAAAAAAAACGGTAATTATATCGGGCGGTCTTGGAGCTGCTCCTTTCCCCTATCTTACTAAAGAGTTGCTGAATAGAGATAAGGAAATTATTACGATAGTTGGTGGCAGATCATCACAGGATATTATCAAACATGGTTTAACTAATCTTTTCATAACTACCGAAGACGGTTCAGAAGGGTTGAAGGGGAATGTAATTGACTGCTTGAAAGATATAAATAATTTACTCTTTGAAACGCAATACAGAGTTTTTACTTGCGGACCCAACGGTATGATAAAGGCAATAAAAAAGTATTTCGCTGATAACAAAATTGTAGTTGAGGCATCTGTTGAAAGTGCCATGGCTTGCGGTTTCGGAATATGTCAGGGTTGTCCTATTGAACACGTTCAAAGTGAAGACACCTATAAACTAATTTGTAAAGATGGTCCCGTATTTAATCTGAATGATATTATTATATGAGTTCGGTTGATCTTTCAGTTAAACTTCCTAATCTGACTCTTAAAAATCCGATTTTATTGGCATCAGGTACAGTTGGCTACGGGCAGGAAATTGCAGAGTTCACTGACCTCAATAAAATTGGGGGAGTTGTTACAAAATCACTTTCTCTAAAACCAAGAAAAGGAAATGCTCCGCAGAGAATAGTCGAAACTCCCACTGGGATGCTTAATGCCATAGGACTAGCTAATGTTGGAGTTGAAGAATACCTAAAATCTAAAGTGGGCTTCTTCAAGAATTATGATACTGCACTGATTTGCAATGTTGCCGCTTCATCCCCGGAGGAATATCTGGAATGTGTGCGCCTTCTTGACTCTGAAGAACGTATTGATGGGTTTGAGATTAATGTTTCCTGTCCGAACGTGAAAGACGGCGGATTAGAATTTGGTAATAATCCTGCTTTGGTTTCCAAAATTACGAATCTTACCAGGGGGGCAACCAGTAAATTTTTAGCCATTAAACTTTCTCCGAATGTAGCCCGCATATCAGAATTTGCACGCATCGCAAAAGAAGAAGGGGCAGATGCAGTGTCTGCAATTAATACACTTGTGGGAACAGCTTTCGACATTTACAGCAGAAGACCAAAAATTAAAAATGTTACAGGCGGACTTTCCGGACCCGCAATTAGACCAGTTGCACTCGCAAAGGTACTCGAAATAAGAAAAAATGCTGATATCCCCATTATTGGAATTGGGGGTATTTCTGTCTGGCAGGACGTAATCGAATTCATGATCGCCGGAGCTTCAGCAGTACAGTTGGGTACCATAAATTTTGTTAATCCTGGCTCCGCAATCAATTTCCTTGATAATCTGACTGAATATTGCCTTACTCAAAAAATCAATTCACTTTCAGAACTAACCGGCAGCTTTACTCTTTGAACTCATCCAATCCCAGATTTAATCCGGATGAACTCTTTAATCTAAGAAACAGGGGCATTAGACTTTCCCTGGATGCAACCAGGGAGTTTCTGGAGTTGAATGGCAACCCGCAAAATTCTTTTAAGTCATTTCATATTGCCGGGTCTGTGGGTAAGGGGAGTACCAGTTCATTCCTGGCAAGTATTCTTATGGAGGCAGGTTATAAAACAGGTCTTTATACCTCCCCCCATTTTGTCAGGTTTAATGAGAGGATTAAGGTAAACGGGGCAGAAATTGATGATTCTTACATCTCCAATTTCTGGGAACAGCACAAAGAGTATATTATTTCCTCCGGACTGACCTTTTTTGAGGTGACCACCGTTCTGGGATTCTGTAATTTCAGGGACTCAGGAGTGGAAGTTGCTGTTATCGAGACCGGACTGGGGGGGCGACTGGACTCGACTAACTTGCTAAGTCCGATTGCGACAATTATAACCTCAATATCTTTAGAACATACGGCTATTCTTGGGAACACCCTGGCTGAAATAGCCAGAGAGAAAGGGGGAATAATTAAGCCCGGAATCCCTGTTTTTGCGGGTTTAATACAACATGAAGCCCTGTCAGAGCTAAAGAAGATTGCGGATGAGAAAAATGCTGATTTTTACGAAATTAAAAGAAATCTTGCTATTTATCCGGAAAAGTATCATTTTTACGATGACAGTTTAATTTTGTCAGATATTGTTCCTCCCGTTAAGGGTCAACATCAGTTTATTAATTCAGCTTTAGCCATTTTAAGCATCCGGAAGGTATTAGAACTTCAGGATGAGTCAGTTTTTAAACGCGGAATACAAAATGTAATTAACAATACGGGTTTAGAAGGCAGATTTGAAGTGCTTTCAAGTTCACCCCTTCTGATACTGGATTCTGCCCATAATCCCGCCGGTATAACCGCATTTGTAAACCAGATTAAATCACAATTAGTTAATAAAAAAAATCTTTCCATTGTTTTCACGGCACTATCAGACAAGAATGCAGATGAAATGCTTACTGAACTAAGAACAGTCAGCGGAAGAATATTTCTGTACGAGCTTGATTTCGACAGAGGCATGACCATGAAACAAATGCAGGGAATTGCTGAAGCAAAAGGATTCGAAGTTTTGCCGCTTGCATCAATTGAAGATTTTTTCACATCAATATATACAAAAGCTAAACCGGAAGATGCTTTTGCTGTAACCGGAAGTATGTATCTGATAGGTTCATTCAAATCGTATCTTCAAAAACAGAAACAAATTTTTATTTAATAATAATCCTATAAACAACCGAAAGAGGAAAAGGTAAACAAAATGCCCATGGATATTGCAGAACTGCAATCAAAAAAAATCGTCGAACTTTATCAGATATCAAAAGATTTAAGCATTACCGGTTACAGTGACTTAAGGAAACAGGAATTAATTCTTAAAATACTTGAAGCGCAGACCTCCAAAGACGGCTTAACTTTTTCAAGGGGAGTGCTTGAAGTTTTGGGAGACGGTTACGGCTTCCTGCGTTCCAAAGATTATAATTACCTACCTTCTCCTGATGATATATACGTTTCTCCTTCACAGATAAAAAAATTCATGCTTCGCACGGGAGACTTTGTCAGCGGTCAGGTCCGGCCGCCAAAAGAGGGAGAAAGGTTCTTTGCTCTTCTCAGAGTTGAAGCGGTTAACGGTAAAGACCCTTCTGAAGTAAGAGAAAGAACACTATTTGATAACCTCATCCCCGTATATCCAACAAACAAACTTACCCTCGAAACCATACCCGGTGAATACTCTATGAGAGTTATGGATCTTCTGGCACCGATAGGAAAAGGTCAAAGAGGTCTTATTGTATCGCCACCGAAGAGCGGTAAAACAATCCTGCTTCAGAAAATCGCAAACTCTATCACAAGAAATCACCCCGAAGCTAAACTTATCATACTCCTTATAGACGAGCGCCCTGAAGAAGTAACTGATATGGAACGCAGCGTAAAAGCTGAAGTTATCAGTTCGACTTTTGATGAGCCGGCCGACCGTCACGTGCAGGTTGCTGATATGGTTATTGAAAAAGCTAAGAGAATGGTTGAGTCAAATGAAGATGTAATCATACTTCTTGACAGTATCACCAGATTAGCGCGGGCAAACAACGTTGTGATGCCTCATTCCGGCAGAATTCTCTCTGGAGGTGTTGACTCAAATGCTCTTCAGAAACCAAAAAGATTTTTTGGCGCTGCAAGAAACACGGAAGACGGCGGAAGTCTCACCATTATCGCGACCGCTCTTATTGAAACCGGTAGTAGGATGGATGATGTTATCTTTGAGGAGTTTAAGGGCACTGGTAATATGGAATTGGTTCTTGACAGAGACCTTTCCGACCGAAGAGTTTTTCCCGCTATCAATGTTAACAAGTCAGGCACAAGAAAAGAAGAATTGCTTATGTCAGAAGATGATCTTGCTAAGGTATGGATTCTCCGTAAACTTCTCAGTGAACTAAGTTCAATTGAAGCAATGGAATTCCTCCTTGACCGTATGAAAGGAACAAGACACAATAAAGAATTTTTGTCAAATATGAATAGCTGATGATAAAGCTATTACTCCCGGCAGTTTTCGTCTTTTTCTTTCAGTATTTATTAACGGGCCAGGATACTACCAAATATCCCTGGCCTATTAATCCTAATAATGTACAGAAACAGGTTGGGGGATCTTTCGGAGAATACCGGAGTACCAGTGCGGAGGGACATTTTCATAACGGAACTGATATATCAGGGAGTGCAGGTACGCCTATTTATGCCGTTCTCGCCGGTATAGTGGGTGCGGCTTTTGATGATGGAAATACTGGGTATGATTCTTATGTGAGGATAAACTCAACGATAAACGGTCAGACAAAAATGCTGACTTATTATCACACCCGTCCAATTGCCAATTTGGCAGTAGGACAGACTATCACCGCAGGGCAGCAGATTTCAACCATTGCCATAGATCATGTCCATTTGATTGAGTACAGGTTTGGAACGGCACAGACCGCTGCACAAATTAACTCGCTGCGTCCGGACGGTGGATTAGTGCCTTATAATGATCCATGGAAACCCTATATCCGGTATGTAAAGTTTCTTCGTGATAATAGCGATTTACCATTACCGGCCGGAAATCTTGGTGGTAAGATTGATATTATTGCTCATGTTGAAGAAACCAATGGAACAACAAGTGCCACTTTTAACAACGGGACTTATGAAATTGGCTATAAAGTATTGTCTGAAGATGGTCTGACGGTAGTTCACAACCCACCTGATAATGGTCTGCGCTTTAGATATTATAATCTGCCTCGTGATCAATATGTGAATATCAATTATTACCGTCCCGAATCTAACACCAGCAAACATGTTTATATGGTCACAAACGGAAACGGGGCAGCCAGTATTGCTTCCACTCAGGTAGTGAGCAACAGTTATTTTGATGCAGATGCCTACCCGTATGGCAATTACAAAGTTATGGTATTCACTTATGACAGCAGAGGAAACGGTGATACTGTTTTCATCCCAGTGACTACCGCGCCAGCAGATTTGACCCCTCCGGGGGCACCTTTGCTTAAATCAATCCTGAGAGATTCAACAATTTATTTTACACTTAAGTGGAATCCTCCGGCGGATGCTGACTTGCGAGGATTTAGAATCCATTATAGTAACGATGGTACAACGTTTCAGGTCAGAGAATCGGAGAATACTCTTACTTCGCTGATTGACAGACGTACTTATTCATACGGGCTTCCCAATCCGCTTTACCTTAAGATTTTTGCTGTTGATACTGCAAATCCGGCAAACCTTTCTGTCCAGTCTGATGTATATGGAATCCGTACTATAAATGACGGAAGAAAAATACTCATTGTTGATGGTTTCAACCGTTTTTTGAACGGAGGCAGTTATAATCTTGGGTATCATGATTTTATTATTCGATTTGCTGAATCCGGCTCGTTTAGCTTTGAATCAGTTCATCATTCAGCAGTAAGAACCGGTGATGTTAATCTTTCTGATTATCAGACGGTTTTCTGGATGAGCGGTGATGAAAATCCCGCTGAGCCAGTTTTTAATCAATCAGAAATGAATGCAATAAAAACATTTCTGGAAGAGGGAGGCAATCTTTTTCTTTCAGGATCAGAAATTGCACAGAATCTGTATCAATATGGTGCACAGGACAGCACTCTTATTAAATATATGAAAGACTATTTAAAGATTCAATATGCGGATGGTGATGCAAATCTTAATTACGGAATAGTTTCAGATTCGACAGGCATATTTAGTAATGCGTTAATACCGTTTGGACTCACTGCACAGGGCTCACCTTATCTGGAAGACGCACCAGATGTTATCACAGGTGAACCTGGCTCATCAGAATTCATAAAATATAATATTACAAAACCTGCCGGTATATACTACAGCGGAACCTTCGGTGAGTCTTCTGTCCAGGCAAAATTGGTATTTTTAGGTTTTCCTTATGAAACAATAGGTTCTAAACCTCTGAGGATGCAGTTTATGACTGACCTGCTCAATTTTTTCTATTCTGTTTCCTCCTCATCGGAGAACTATGGAGTTAGTGTCCCGGAGCAGTTTGTAGCATACCAAAATTATCCTAATCCGTTTAATCCGACAACCCGATTAAAATTTTATAATCCGGCCGCAAGTAAAGTTAAAATTTCTCTGTACAATGCAATTGGAGAACTCGTTTACACTGCCGCAGACCGGATTTTTTCAGAAGGATATCATGAACTGACGTTGGATTTCAGCGAAGATCTCCGCGGCCTGGTGAGCGGCCCTTATATAACCAGGTTTGAAACCACGAGCGGATTCAAATCTGTTAAGTTACTTTATCTCAAATAGCTTTTAATGAAAAAGATTGTTTTTTCCTGCGGGGATATTGCCGGTATCGGACCCGAAATAATTGCGAAAGCGATTGCAAAAGAGAACCTTATAAAAAAAAACCTGGTAATAATAGCTGGTCCAGCATCAGTTTTTATTCCGCTTATAAACCGATACAGCAGTAATACTAAGTTCTATGTGTGTGATGCTTTTGATCCTGATCTTTTATTAAACGAAACAATAATCATTAAGGATATTGCTTCTGAAAAAATAGATAGTGGTTTTTCAAATGCTGAAACCGGACGTGTTGCACTAAAAGCAATTTATACAGCGCATGATATAGTCTGTTCGGACATTTCACAATCCGTGATGGTTACGGCGCCAATCTCAAAAGATGCTGTAAGAGAAGCCGGTTCTGATTTCCCCGGTCACACAGAAATGCTTGCATTTCTTTCAGGTGTTCAGAATTTCTCTATGATGTTTCTTTCCTCACAAATGCTCGGGGCTCTTCTTACCATTCATGAACCCCTGTCATTTGTTGCTGATATGATTACTCCGGAACTCCTTGAGAGTAAATTTGTGCTGCTGCATGAAGAATTACATAATAATTTTGGCAAAAAAATTCCTCGCATAGCTCTGCTTGCGCTTAATCCTCATGCAGGGGAGAACGGTTCAATCGGGAAAGAAGAACAGGAAATTATGATTCCTTTTGTGAAAGAGTATCCCCGTATTGAAGGTCCTTTCGCTGCTGATGGCTTCTTTGGGAGCGGAAGTTATAAAAACTATGATTTAGTGATTGCACCTTATCACGATCAGCTTCTTATTCCGTTTAAGCTGCTTGCTTTCAGTGAGGGTGTTAATTATACCGCCGGGCTGCCATATATCCGTACATCACCTGATCATGGTACTGCTTTTTCAATTGCCGGTAAAGGAATTGCTGACCCCTCATCAATGATATCCGCAGTCCGCTGGGCGTTAAAACTTGTTGGGAGGAGATAATGCTACTGCAATTCAGCAACGTCTCATTTGTCTATCCGCCTGACAGAGTTATTCTTAATGATATTAATTTCGAAATAAATGAAGGTGAGTTTTTAGTGCTGACCGGAAAAAGCGGAGTCGGAAAAAGCACATTACTAAAGCTGATCTATTTTAGGGAAGCACCAACTGAGGGATCCATTCAGTTTGCTGAGTATAACTCAAACAGTTTTAGAAAATCTGCTCTCCCTTATCTGCGGAGAAAAATCGGGATTGTATTTCAGTCATTTGAATTGTTAAAAGACAGGAACGTTCAGGATAACATTGCTTTTATACCTGAAGTAACGGGCAAACCATCACAAGAAATTAAGCAAAAGGTAAATTCTGTTTTGAAGCTTGTTGGACTGACTCACAGGAGGTTAAGCATGCCTGATGAATTATCAGGCGGTGAGCAGCAAAGGGTTGCCATTGCCAGAGCCATTATAAATGACCCTAAATTAATAATAGCTGATGAACCAACGGGAAATCTTGACCCGGAGACCTCAGCAGAAATCCTTGATCTTTTCAGCAAGATTAATTCGCTCGGAACGGCTGTAATCTTTGCAACTCACAACTATGAGTTATTCAAAACGTATAAAGGGAGAGTTCTGAAACTAACTGAAAAGGGGATTACTGAAACTGATAAAGTCAGTTAACCTTTAATTCCGTCAGCCGCTTTACAATTGTTGCAGTAACATTGTCAATTGTTTCGAGAGCGTCAATTCGAATTACATACTGCTTATCTGCAAAATACTCCAAAACCGGTTTGGTTGTTGACTGAAAAACCGATAACCGTTTTCTGATAACATCCTCGCGGTCATCATCTCTGTGATAAAAACTGTTGACCGAGCCGCACGAAGGACACGTATCACTTCCTTCTATGTCATGGTAATTAAAAATATTATTGCAAACCTTACAAGCGCGTCTGTTGGTTAGACGTCTAATGATTTCATCTTCATTAACCTCTAATGAGATCAGGAAAAAGTCATTGATCCTGAGCTCAATGAAGAGCTTATTAAGAGCTTCTGCCTGTTTAATAGTCCTCGGGAAACCGTCTAGGATGAACCCTTTATGACAGTCAGGGTTGCTCAGACGATCTTTAATAATGCCAACCATTACTTCATCAGGTACAAGTTCGCCAGCATCCATGATTTCCTTCGCCTTCATCCCGAGTGAAGTCTGCTGAATTACTGCCTCCCTGAGAATATCTCCGGTAGAGATATGGGGGATTGAAAGCTGAGTACTCAAGATTTTCGCCTGCGTTCCCTTGCCAACACCAGGGGAACCAAATAAGATTATTCGCATGAAAGCTCCATTTTCAAACTCAAAATTAAATGTTTCACCGGTAGATTACCATGATATTTTTTCAATTTCTCCGGTCAGCAAAGAACTTTTTTAACATTTCGGCAGATTCCTTCTCATAAATACCTGAAAATACCTCAGGAACGAAATTCATTTTACCCTCGGCTGCGACATTATAAATCGAACCCATTGCCCCAAACTTAGGATCAAAAGCAGAAAAATAAACTCTTGGGATGCGGGAAAGGAGAATAGCCCCTGTACACATAACACATGGCTCAAGTGTCACATAGAGCGTGCAGTCATCCAGGAATTGTGAGCCGAGAGTGGCGGAAGCAGCAGTGATAGCGATCATTTCGGCGTGTGCCGTTGCGTCTAAGAGTGTCCTCATCTGATTGTAACCGGTACCGATAATCCTACTTGCATGAACAATAAGAGCACCGACAGGTACTTCACCTGCATCTGCTGCTTTTTCAGCTTCCTGTAAAGCCCTGAACATATATTTATAATGAATTTCCTCAAAAAGCAAGGAAGGTTTTCGCCTTTCCAACTAAGGATGCACTATTGGCACATCCGGTTAACAAAAGAATAGCCCCTTATAATGGTTACTCTTATAAGGGGCCGATTGTACACCCGCAGGGAGTCGAACCCCGAACCTTCTGATCCGTAGTCAGATGCTCTATCCAATTAAGCTACGGGTGCATTTTTAGCCCACAAAAATAACTAAATTATGCCTTTTTTACAACGTTTTAGGTTAAAAAGGACGATATTTTAGCGGTGATCAGCAAGTAATGATTCCGGATTCAGGTTTGGAGACTCAATATCCTTGAAATAATTGACCGTTCCCACCTTTAATTCGGCCGTGGAGGCATCATCGCAAATAATTATGCTTCTGGGATGAAGTTGAAGAGCACTTACAGTCCACATATGATTCACTCCCTCCTCAACAACCTTGGCCAATGCCCGTGCCTTCGAATGACCGCTAATGAGTACCATAATTTCTTCTGAATCAAGGACGGTTTTCACGCCAACGGTCAAAGCAGTTTTCGGTACCTGTTGTTCGTCATTCTCAAAAAATCTTGAATTAGCAATAATGGTATCGCGGGTTAAGGTTTTTACTCTTGTTACGGAACCAAGAGAGGAACCCGGTTCGTTAAACGCAATATGACCATCAGCCCCGATACCACCTATGAAAAGATTTATCCCGCCTGCATCTTTTATCTTACTCTCATAATTCCTGCACTCAGCGTTTAGGTCAACAGCATTCCCGTTAAGGATGTTTATAAATTGACGGTCAACATCAATATGATCAAAAAAGTTACTGAACATGAAATAGTGGTAACTTTGAGGATGGGATTCAGCCAGTCCAACATATTCGTCCATATTGAAAGTGGTCACATATTTAAATGAAATGATACCTGATTTGTTGAGTTCAATCAGCCGTTTGTACATTCCAAGAGGTGAGGAACCAGTCGGGAGCCCAAGAACAAATCTCTTTTTTTCGCTCGGGTTAAACTCTTTAATTCGCATAGCTACATAATTAGCAGCCCAATTGGAAACGTTTTCGTAATCTTGCTGGATTATCAATCTCATAACTTATCTCCTTTCGAATTTAGTTCATCTTTTGGAAGAGCCGGTTCAGCCATGATGATAGATTCTCTCATCATCTGGACTTTCCCTGCTTCCATTCCTTTTCGTTTAACAACATACTTTTTTTCAGTATAGGCGACCGGGACGTATTTAGCGTTCCTTGCCTTGCTAAAGTAGGCAGCTACTGATGCCGCCTCTTTTATAACATCTTTCCCGAATACATTTTTACCGGTGGTATCCCGTAATACGGTATGTGAACCGGGACATCCTCTGGCATGCATCCAGATGTCGTTGGGTTTTGCAAAATGAAGGGTTAATTCATCATTTTGCCGGCTGTCTTTACCTACATACACAATAAAGTGGGGTTTAATCTTGAAAGCACGATATTTAACTGCGTCATCAGCAGTCTTCGGTTTCTTGATTTCTTGTTCCTTCTGTTCAAATGAAGACAGTTCCTGCAAATTTTTACAATTCTCAATTAATTTTAAATCAGATGCAAATTTACTGATTTTGGCTTTTATTTCAGGCAGTTTGATCTTGGCTGACTCAAAACTTAGATGTTCTTCCCGCGATCTGTCAAAATATTTCCGTGTGTTCTGGTTAATATCTAATTTTTCATCCAACGGAATTCTGACTATCTCACTCTGATTCATATAGTCAGCGAGTCTGAGTTCCTTAATCCCTCTTTCCTTTTTATTTTCATAAATGAGCAGAATCTGTGCGTATTTCTCAAAAAGAGAAGACCTGTTCCCAAGTTTTATTCTGTTCTCAATATCTTCCATTCGCTTTTTCAGAGACCTGATCTGAGCATTATACTCTTTTGTGAGTCGGCTCTTTTCCTGAAGAAACCGTCTTTCTGAGAAACTTTTCCTGACGAGATTTGACACCGCATCAAGAGCATTTTCAAAAAAAAGATCCACAGTGTTTGCCTCAAGAAAACATTCCGGAACAATTTTATAACCGGATTTGTCAAGCGCAAGCCGAAATCCACCATTCATGATTCCTGAGACTATTTTCCTCAGCTCTGAATTGCTGTCGGAGGAATCCTGCATCCTGATTGATAATTCAAATTTAACCTCCTTGCCAAGCCGGGGATCATCAAGAGTGATGAACTCATAATGTGGTAACTCATCTGCCATTTCCAGTGGAGTGGCAGTTTTTTCCGACTTAAGTAGGGCTTGCAACTCACTTAGCAGGGATTCGTCAGATTTACGGAAGGGGACAACCTGGTCATCTGAGACAAAGACCGCATTTGTTTTCGAACCGCGAAAATATAGTACGATAGCGTTATTCCCTTCAAAATCTAAAACCATTATTCGGTCGCGGGAGTGAACACGGATTCCGGCAAACCCGGTTCTTGCTGGAATTGCAGAAAAATTGACGGTATTCTTCTTTGCTCTGGTAAACTGGTCCCTTAATAGAATGTGTGTACCGGGGAAACGGGTTGAAAACTCCAAATGGTACTCCGTAGACCTTGCAGAAAAGCTGATTATCAGAGAATCTTTTTCCTGGGAAAAGCAGTCTATTAGTTCTGAATCCCGGAGTTTTTGGTTAAGCTCTATCGCGATTCTTAACAGGAAAAAATAATTTGTGATCATGTTGTTCTGGAGGAACGTGTATCTTTGTTTAACAAAGCTTCAATTTATATATTACTATGATGAAAATGAAGATTAATAGTCAGTTTTTGTTAAAACTACTCTATTTTTTAGGTGCTTTCGGTATAATTATTCTCTTGCTGAATTTTCTCTTTTTCCCCTGGTATGTGAGCTCAGAAGTAAGAACTGTTCCTAAAGTAGAGGGTCTAAACATAATAAAAGCAAAGCAAATTCTTTCGGATGCCGGTTTAACACCCATTGTTAGTGATACAATGCCACAGCCAAGAAAAGAAGCCGGTCTGGTACTAAACCAACGCCCAAAATCAGGTGAACAGGTAAAAGATGGCAGAAGGGTACATTTGGTCATCAGCGGCGGCGCACAGCGTGTACTGGTTCCGGAGCTGATTGGGAAAACTATTAATGAAGCAAAGGTCGCTTTAGAGAAGGTAAATCTTGAGCTCGGCTCAATTGAGATTGTTGAAATAAAAGAGGATAAAGACAAGATACTCTCGCAGCAATATCCGACCGGCTCATTGCAGAAAGAAGGTACCAAGGTTGGCATTTCTGTCAGTAAAGGTGAGCTCCCCGGAACGATTGAGGTTCCAGTTCTGGCTGGCAAACTGCTATCTGAGGCCGAAGTTATCCTCAGCCAAATTAATCTAAAGGTTGGCAAAATTAATTTCCAGCCATCGTTTCAATTAGCTCCCAATACTATCATCGATCAGTATCCTCCGGCTGGTACCAAACTGAACCCGGGAGACCAGGTCGAACTTTTTGTTACAAAAGAATCACAACTGCGTGATGAAACCGGAGAGGGATTTTAATGTCAAAGTCTCAGGTTGCCCCATCCATCTTATCTGCGGATTTTACGAATCTTGAAAAATCCATCAGACAGGTCGAATTAGCAAATGCTGATCTTATCCATTGTGATGTAATGGATGGCAGATTTGTTCCGAATATTACTTTTGGCCCTATGCTCATCCGCACAGCGCAAAGGTGTACAAAGATTCCAATGGACGTTCATTTGATGATTGTTCAACCTGAAGATCATCTTGACGCCTTCCTGAATCTTAAACCAGAGTACCTTACGTTCCATATTGAAGCTGCTACTCATGCAGACAGACTGGTGCAGAGGATTAAGGAAGCGGGGGTTAAAGCTGGAATATCATTAAACCCGGCGACTCATGAGTCAGAACTCGAATACTTATTAGAAACTCTTGATCTCGTTCTTGTAATGTCTGTTAATCCTGGATTTGGGGGTCAGAAGTTTATTGATTATACAAAGAAAAAAACCGAACGACTGGCAGACTACAGAGAAAAACACGGACTCCGCTATAAAATTGAGATGGATGGTGGCATTGGTGAAAATAATATACAGGAATTACATTCAGCGGGATGCGACATTTTTGTTGCTGGATCATCAATTTTTAGTGATGATAACCCAACCGCCGCTACTATGAGATTAAAAAAATTGTTGAATAATTAAGGAAATACTCTAATCATGAGCATAGCATTAGTTGGCGGAAGAATAATAACACCTTTCAGAGTCGTTAAGAACGGGACTATCATATTTGAGGATGGTCAAATATCAGAATTAGGTAAAGTCTCTGATGTGGACATCCCGGACAACAGCCAGGTCATTGATGTAAGCGGATATACAGTTGCTCCTGGATTTGTTGATTTGCTGGTGCATGGAGGCGGCGGGTTTGGTTTTGCAGATCAGTCTTTAGAAAGCATCAAAAACGCATCTGAATATTTTTTAAGACATGGCTCAACTACACTTCTTGCTTCATTATATGCTAAACCAACAGAACAGTTATTAGGAGATTTAAGAAGAGTTGCCCAATTTATCAGAGAGAATCCCGATTCAAATGTTTACGGTATTCACATGGAGGGACCATACCTTAATCCTGAACTTAAAGGGGCTATGAATGAGGGATATTTATGGAAGCCCAGTGTTGAGTCATGGGAAGCTATGTGGGAGGCCTCTGAAGGAAACATCAGGATAATGACTATCGCTCCGGAACTGCCCGGTGCTTTTGAAGTGATGAGAGCTGCGGCAATGAAGGGAGTAGTTTTGTCCATCGGTCACTCAACCGCGAGCTATGAACAAATTGAACTGGCTATTGATAACGGGGCAGCCCACGTTACGCATATCTTTAACGCCATGAGACCTTTTCATCACCGTCACCCTGGTGTTGTTTTGGGGTCATTACTCAGAAATGAGCTTAAGATTGAACTGATTGCTGATACGCTGCATGTTCATCCTGCCGTAATGGAATTATTGCTAAAACTAAAGGGCGCAAACGGAATCATTCTGATTACCGATTCCATCCGAGCCGGCGGGATGCACGAGGGTGAGTATGAGTTTGCCGACCAAAAAGTTTACATGAAAGATAAAAGAGCATATCTTGAGGACGGTACTTTAGCCGGAAGCACACTAACCCTGAATCTTGCCATCAAAAACTTAATGGAGACCGCCGGAGCACGCATAACTGATGCTTTAAGAATGGCTTCTCTTAATGGCGCAAAGGTTTTGAATATAGAGAACAAAAAAGGAATTCTGGCTGTGGGAAAGACGGCGGATATAGTCGTGCTGAATGACCATTATGAAGTTGTAATGACCATACTCAACGGAAAAATCAGACATCGAAAGATGTCCAATTAAACTTGCATAAAGTATTGATATATAATCGCTTTTAATCAAATAAGAAGAATGTTTCTTTAAGAGTTTTTCATGATTTTACCACCTGCTGAAAAAATTGAGATCATGGGTATCCTGAATTGTACCCCCGACTCATTTAGTGACGGGGGAAGGTATATTCACGAAGATTCAATAAAAAAAAGAATTGATGAAATTGTTGCCGACGGTACTGACATTATTGATATTGGGGGGGAGTCCACACGTCCTGGAGCACGCAGTGTAGCTACTGATGTGGAGTGGACCAGAATCATGCCTGCCATTCTTTATTGTAAAGCCAATTACTCTGGTATTAAAATTTCAGTAGATACGTATAAATCGGAAATAGCGTTAAGGGCAATTGATGAGGGAGCTGATATCATCAATGATATTTCAGGTGGAGTTTTAGATACTGAAATGATATCCAAACTGTCAGGGAAAAATATACCAATTATTCTCATGCACATGCAAGGGACACCCCAAACAATGCAGAATGATCCGGTTTATATGGAGGTGATTTCTGAAATTATGATGTACTTTAGAAGTCAAATCGCACTT
Source organism: Ignavibacteriaceae bacterium (assembly GCA_020848375.1). GTDB lineage: Bacteria > Bacteroidota > Ignavibacteria > Ignavibacteriales > Ignavibacteriaceae > H2-BAC3. The sequence goes on along the minus strand of JADLAF010000145.1, from coordinate 20,774 downwards.
TGTCATTCACTGAATGTTCCGATATATGCGGTTGATCCAGGTATAGGATTTGGTAAAACTCCTGAACATAACCGATTATTATTAAGCAATTTAGACTCATTTGCATCATTTGATTTGCCGGTATTAGTCGGTGTTTCGCGAAAATCTATTTTTAAGAATCTGTTGAATTTAGACATCTCAGAAAGAGATACTGCTTCGGCGATACTTGAGAGCATGCTGCTGTTTAACGGAGCATCTATTCTTCGGACACATAATACCAGAAACGGGAGTTACATTAAAAAACTGCTTAACTACATAAGGGGCACGAATGTTTGACCTATTTAAAATAGGGTTTCTGAACGTTTCCGTTCTTGATTTAGTTGATATTGCAATGGTCACCTTTATTATCTACAAACTATATACCCTGCTCAGGGGTACAATAGCAGCGCAGATTTTTTTGGGATTATTAGTAGTTCTGTTTCTCTCATTCGGAGCACAACTGATAAACCTTAAAGCATTAAGCTGGTTGTTAAAGTTCATAACAGATATCTGGATAATCGCCTTTATTATCCTCTTTCAGCCCGAAATCAGAAGACTTCTGGTTTTTGTTGCTAAAAGTCCTTTCCTCAGGTTTGGGTTTAAGTTTGAACATTCTGAAGTTCCTGACATTATAACAGACGCAGCATTTGAAATGGCACAGTTACAGCATGGTGCACTTATAGTGGTTAATAAATCAAGCGGGATCAGAGGGTTCAGCGAAACAGGAGAAATTCTTAACGCAAAGGTTACAAAAAATCTATTGCGCTCAATATTTTATCCGCGTTCACCGCTTCATGATGGCGCTGTGATAATAAAGAATGATATAGTTGAAGCCGCTCGTGCAACACTTCCTCTTACAACAATTACCCAGGTAGGTGGGGAAACTCTGGGAATGAGGCATAGGGCGGGTCTCGGTATTTCAGAAGTTGCAGATGTGATAAGTGTTATTGTTTCTGAGGAAACCGGCGGTATTTCGGTAGCTGATGATGGTAAACTTTACCGGGGACTCTCAAGAGATGCCCTTAAGAATCGTCTGATTGCTGTTTATAAGGTTAAGGGGAAAAATGTTTCACTTCAAAAAGAGTAAAACGCCTGTTCAATAATACCGCTGTAATCATTCCCTGTTATAATGAAGAAAATTCGATTCGTGAACTAATCCTTCGGACTCTGCCGTTTGTTAATTCTATCATTGTAATCAACGATGGCTCGAGTGATAAGACTCTAAGAAACGTACCGGATGACCCCAGAGTAAGAATTATTGACCGCAAAATTAACCGGGGGAAGGGTTATAGTCTTAATGAAGGTTTCAGGGCGGCACAAAATTCTAACATAGAGGTTTTGATTACGTTGGATGGCGATTTACAACATCCCCCGGAATATATTCCATCTTTTCTACTGGCAATTGAAAACGCAGACATCGTAATTGGAAAAAGAAAGAAATCAGGCAGTGATATGCCCCTGCACCGAAGATTAAGCAACTCTGTTACCTCCTTTCTGATTAACTTAAAAACAGGTTATAAACTGCGAGACAGCCAGTCAGGTTTCAGGGCTTACCGTCTGGAAAAAATTATCTCCATTTTACCAATATCTGACGGATATGAGGCAGAGACCGAAATTTTAATAAAAGCATCTGGACGGGGTTTAACCATCAGAGAAGTAGAGATTCCGACAATTTACACCGGGCTTCCAAGTAAAATGAGCTATCCGCGTGCAATATTTGGTTTTCTGAGAATACTTCTGAAACAAACGAATTGATTCTCATTTGTGAGGAGCAGGTTTATTCCTTCATTCTGGGGTCGGATTTATTTATTTTAACAAGTTAAGTTTCAGTAATTGTGAGAAAAATGGGCAAAATCATTGCCATAGCTAATCAAAAGGGAGGGGTCGGTAAGACGTCCACCTCCATTAATCTGGCTGCGTCGCTTGCAGCGGCAGAAAAGAAAATTTTGCTAATAGACATTGATCCGCAGGCAAACACATCTTCGGGTATTGGAATCCATGAGACAGATTCGACAATTTATGAGGTTTTGATCGGTAAAAAATCTGTTGAAAAATCTATCATAAGGTCAATTATGCCATTTATGGATTTGATTCCTTCCTCAATAGACCTTGTTGGTGCCGAAATTGAACTGGTTGATATGCATGAGAGGGAAAGAAGATTAACTGAAGCACTGAATGACCTTGTTTCGGTTTATGATTTTATCCTTATTGATTGTCCACCCTCATTATCTCTCCTCACACTTAACGCCCTTACTGCGGCCAATAGTGTCCTGATTCCTGTCCAGTGCGAATATTTTGCATTAGAAGGATTGGGAGCTCTACTGAACACCATTAATATTGTAAAACAGAACTTGAACAAACAACTAACTATTGAGGGAGTACTTCTGACCATGTTTGATCAGAGGTTACGGCTCTCAACCCAAGTCTCTGAAGAGGTCAAACGATATTTTGGGGACAAGGTATTTAAGGCGATAATTCACCGTAATGTTAGGATTTCTGAGGCCCCAAGTCATGGTAAACCGATTCTCATGTATGATGCCATGTCAATCGGCGCCAGAGATTATCTCAGTCTGGCTGATGAGATTCTAACCAGAAATAACATGAAATAATTCCTATATGAGTAAGAACAAATTAGTTCTGGGAAGGGGATTAGATGCTTTAATAAAAGTTCAGCGCGATATTGAATCTAAGCATGATACTGAGCCGGCAAAAGTTTTTGAGTCTGACACATCCGTTAACTTTAAAAATCTTGATATTGAATTAATTGATCCGAATCCGTTTCAGCCAAGAACTATTTTCGACCAGAAACCTTTAGATGAGTTAAAACTTTCAATTATAAAAAACGGACTCATCACCCCCGTAACTGTTCGAAGTTTCCTAAACAGATATCAGCTTATATCTGGTGAAAGACGGCTTAGGGCATTTAAGGAAATTGGTTACCCTGAAATTCCGGCATATATCATATCAGTTGATTCTGATGATGTTATGCTTGCCATGGCACTTATCGAGAATATTCAGCGTGAGAAACTAAATCCTGTTGAGATCGGGATTGCTTACAGAAGACTGATGGATGACTGCGGTCTGACTCAGGATGACATAGCTGAAAGAGTCGGGAAAGACAGATCAACCATAGCCAACTCACTACGAATACTCAAGCTTCCTGAAGAGATTCAGACCAAACTAATCTCTGAAGAAATTTCGATGGGGCAGGCAAGAGCTCTCATTAATCTTCCGGATAAAGAAAAGCAGCTTTACGTTCTTGGGAAAATTCTGCAGGAGAATTTATCGGTACGAAAGGTTGAATCACTTGTCAGGGAGCTACTGTCATCAGATGCTCCTTTACAGAAAAAGAAGAAAGTTCAAAAATTTGAGGGAGGAACACTTAAATCATTTGAACTTCGTGATATAGAAGACCGGCTCAAACAACTGTTAGGAACCAAAGTAAGCTGCAAACTTAAAAAAGACGGTTCCGGTGAAATCATAATTGAATATTATTCTTCTCTGGAATTTGAAGGAATTGTTGAACAGCTTTTTACGATTACAAGATAACATTCTCCTTCTCTTTTTACTGCTCAGTTTTGTGGTGTATGGCCAGAATACCGATCCGGTATTTTCTGATACTACAGAAACTCCTTTTAAGAAATCTCCCACAGGTGCACTTCTCAGAAGTGCTGTAATTCCAGGGTGGGGTCAGTTTTACAATGAGTCATACCTGAAGATTCCCGTTATTGCCGGGCTGGCCACATGGTTTGGTTATAATTATTTTAACAATGATGGTCTTTATACAGATAACCGATTACTCTATGAAAAAACAGGTAACCGTCTCTACTATCGAAACCGTGAATTTTATCGTGATCAGCGAGACAACTTTGCAATTTATCTTGGTATTCTCTATATCGCCAACCTGATTGACGCCTATGTTGATGCCCATTTATTTGATTTTAATGTTGAGGAAGATTTTTACCGTACAGCCAGTTTTTATTCTGTCAGTATGAGGATTCATTTCTGATGGATAATAACTTTCCCCCCTATTTTGTGAATTGCAGTCAATGCAAGAATCAAAACGAACTCTTCAGATTAAATTGTTCCACTTGCGGATCAGTACTGGATAACCGGTATCCAAATCTTGATTTATGGACAACAATCGCCCGTTTGATTGATAGTCCGACTATTGCATTTAAAGGTATCATAAGAGCCGAACACAAGAATTTTGTTATACTTCTTTTGTTTTTACTGGCAGTAAGATTCATTTCTTTTGGCGCGTTTTTTTCAGAGTTTGTTTTCAAGAACTCAACTCCATTACTTCATGGGTTTTTTATCATTCCGCTGTATTTACTGACAGTAGTGCCGGCATTTCTTATTCTTAAAGGGCTGTTGTCACGCTTAAAAGCAGAAGTACGGTATTCAGATATTTTATCTGGCACAGTGTATGCAGCACTTCCTCTATATTTTTCAGGAACATTCCTTTTTTTGCTTGAATATATATTTTTTGGTAAGTATATGTTTATGACCACTCCAAATGCTTTTATGATAAATGACATAGTAGCATGGATATTCATAGGGATGGAGGCATTGCTAATTGTTTACTATCTGTTCCTTCTTTATTCATTCTTCAGAATTTATCTTAAGAATAAGATAATGCCGGCAATTCTTTCTGTTTTGGTTGCCGGTCTAACCATTTCTCTTTATGCACTCACATTAGGTGTTTATGGCTGATGAGTCCGATGTTCTGATAATCGGTTCAGGTATTGCCGGACTATATACCGCATTAAAATGTGCTGAATTTGCAAATGTTATCCTTGTTACAAAGAAAGGAACATCTGATTCCAATACAAATTATGCACAAGGCGGAATTGCCTCGGTTTTTAGTTCAGAAGATACTTTTGATCAGCACATTAACGATACACTTGTTGCAGGGGCCGGACTTTGCGACAAAGATTCTGTTGAGATGATGGTAAAAGAGGGTCCTGACAGGATACGTGAACTTATTGATATTGGGACGCAGTTTACCTTAAAGGACGGTAATTTACATCTTGCTAAAGAAGGAGGACATTCTGCCTCCAGGATTGTCCATGCAAAAGATTTAACCGGCAGGGAAGTTGAAAGGTCTCTCCTTGCAAAGATTTCTGAGAACACTTCAATTCGGATGATTGAAAATGCTTTCGCCATTGATCTTATTACAGAACATCATGTAAATGCCCCTTCCAAAAGTAATTTCACTTGTTTTGGCGCTTACGTTCATAATACGGCAACTGATAAAATCAATATTATCAGGGCTAAATTTACAATAATAGCTACAGGCGGACTCGGTCAGATCTATTTACATACAACAAACCCTGAAATAGCAACGGGGGATGGTTACGCCATGGCATACAGAGCCGGTGCACAGCTTGCTAATATGGAGTTTATACAATTCCATCCAACATCACTCTATGAACCTGATGGTACCAGGAAAAAGAATTACGCATTTTTGATTTCAGAGGCAGTCAGGGGACATGGCGCACTTCTGAGAAATAAAAGCGGTAAACTTTTCATGACGGATTACGATCAGAGAAAAGAACTGGCCCCAAGGGACATAGTGGCACGAGCAATTGATGCTGAACTAAAAAAGCATGGCGATGATTTTGTTTACATTGATATGACCCATCTTCCAAAAGATGAAATTGCAGATAACTTTCCGAATATCTATAAAAAGTGTCTTGAGATGGGTATAGATGCAAGCTGTGATTACATACCGGTTGTTCCTGCTGCGCATTACTCCTGCGGTGGAATTGTTGTTGATAAGAATTCCAGAACTACTTTAAACCGTCTTTATGCAGTGGGTGAAGTAACCATGACCGGGGTACATGGTGCAAACCGCCTGGCAAGTAACTCTTTACTGGAAGCCCTTATTTTTGGCAAACATGCCGCGGTTGATATTCAAAACAGAATTAATGAGACTTTCAATAAAGTTTCGATCCCTGAATGGGATGACAGTGATACAATTACGGCAGATGAAAAAGTTATGATCTCTCACGCGGTAAAAGAGTTGAAACTTCTTATGTGGAATTATGTTGGTATAGTCCGCTCTGATCTTCGATTGCAATATGCTGAGCGTAGGATAAATAATCTTCTTAAGGAAGTAAAAGGGATATACAAGAGAACAAAAGTTTTTTCAGGGCTGCTTGAATTAAGAAATCTTATTCAAACTGCTTCCTTGATTGTAAAAGGTGCGCAGATGCGAAAGGAGAGCAGGGGACTGCATTATAATATTAATTATCCTGCATTACTCAAACCAGAAGGAGCAATTACAACTCAGTCAAAATTGCAGAATTATTCCTAACAAATTCAAAAAGCATTCCATACCGAAGTCCACGCGTGCTTACAGTGATTTGCTTAATTCCCAGATACTCACATAGAAATGTAAGTATGAAATTCCCTGCCGTAATTACATCCTCCCTTCCTTTAACTATCGGATACTTTTTTAGAATTTCATCAGTGCTCAATAAGTTAAGTAAAAAAGAGAATTCCTGCAGTTCGCCAGTGGTAAGTATCATCCCCTCGATTTTATTCTCATCATAAACATCAAGACCGGCTTTAATCGCGGCAAGTGTTGTGGGCGTACCAGCAACGGCTATGACAGTATCATGGTCGCCGAGAGTAAAAGGTATTTTTCTGTATGACGAAAAAAGCTCTTCTTTCAATGCAGAAATATCAGAAAAAATCGGTGGTGTCTTTTTCCCTTTGGATTCAGTAATAGCAACCACCCCAACAGGAAGACTTATGGCTGCGTCAGATTGTATTTTATTTCCCCTCACAACTTCAGTACTTCCGCCACCTATATCTACAACCAGAAATCTTTCCCCTTGCGAGAGTCCGGTTGCTCCAAGATAAGAAAGCCGGGCCTCATCCAGACCGCTGATTACAATAAGGTCAAGATCCAATTTCTGTTTGATTTCCCCAATTATCTCCCTGCTGTTCGAAGCCAGTCTAAATGCACTTGTCCCTGCAAGTATAAAATGTCGAACACCTTCGGCAAGAGCTTTCTCTTTGAATTTAGAGAGAACTGAAATGAGCAAGTCTTTTTTCTCCCTACTGATGACCCCGGTTTTACCCAAATCTTTACCAATTCTTGGGATTTCGTAAAAATCCTCAAATTCTGAAAGAACAGAGCCATTCCAACCGGAAATAAGCATAAGTACCGTATTAGTACCAATATCAATCGAGGCAATCTTGGTCATTTTTTCTTATTTTTGAACCTAATTTTTTAAGATTTTCGATGAAACTTTACTCAAAAATACTCATTTTCCTGACGTCCATAACAGGGGTAACCTGGCTTGGGGCATATATTGCCAGACTCTTCGTAACATACAGCTTTTTTGTGCCCCCGACACTTAATTTGCGCCCTGAATTCCAGAATACAAATCTGACAGGGGTATTTGTGAATCTTATCCCCTTAGTTAATTTAACGACAGTCGCTTTCCTGGGTTTTATCATATTGTTTGGTTTAACACTGTTGGTAACTCGCCCCAATCTGAGAAAAAACGGATGGCTGTTTATTAGTCTGGCAACTGTAATAATTACAGCACCATTTGAGATTTATAGTATAGTTACCTTTGACTCGGCATATTTTACGGCAGGTATAAGCGGGCAGTTCGACTCATCATTGCTTCTAAATAACCTGATTAAACGTCTTGACAAACTAAGCGGATTCCCGGTTATCCAGATATGTTGTTACGGTGCCATTATTTTTATGGCGATTTACAAACCTTTGGTAAAAAACGAATTCACTGATGAAAATTAAAGAGAAAGAATTTGAACAGATAATTGAGGAACTACGGGCACTTGCTTCAGATCTTGGTGCTACCGTCAGATTCGAAAAGGGAGATTTTAAGGGGGGATACTGCCTCCTAAAGGATAGCAGGGTTATTGTCATTAATAAAATGGCTAATACACAACGTAAGGCCATAATCCTCTCGAAAGCGCTGAAGGAAATTGGGATTGACAATATGTTTCTGACCCCAAGACTCCGTGAAGTAATAGATGAAATGGTTGAAGTTGATGAAAAACAGTCTTAAAGTTGGAGTTATAAGCGGTCCGAATCTTAATCTGATTCAAGAGAGAGATCCTGTTCACTACGGGGATTCATCACTCGACTCTATCCGCGAGAAACTTGAGTCCGAGTTCTTGGAAGTTGAATTTCACTTTTTTCATTCCAATATTGAAGGTGAGCTTATTCAGCATTTACAGGAGCAGCGGAAGCACCTGGACGGTTTTATTGTCAATCTGGGCGGTTTCAGCCATTCTTCAGTTGCACTTATGGATACTCTTTCGCTCATAGCCGCTCCAAAGATAGAGGTTCATCTTTCTCACCTAGCTGCGAGGGAAGATTTCAGACAGGTTCTGCTCACTGCAAGGGCTTGTGATGGCTATATTTCCGGATTTAAGGCAGAAGGATACTCTGCCGCAGTCTATTTACTACTCAAACTGATAAAAGGCAGGCAAAATGGTTAAGGCAATAGTTTTTGATTTGGACAATACTTTAGTTGACTTCATGAAAATGAAGAGCAGGGCTATTGAAGCAGCCATGATCGCAATGATTGATGCCGGTCTAAACCTCACTATTAATGAAGCCACTGACCAGATTGATAAAATCTATAAAGAACAGGGGATAGAGTATCAGCAGGTTTTTGACCTCTTTTTGCAGCAGACTCTTGGCCGAATTGACCATAAAATTCTTGCTGCTGGTATAGTGGCCTATCGCAGAGAGCGTGAAGCAGCGCTAATACCTTATCCTCATGTTTACTCCACCTTAAATAAGCTCATCAGGAGCGGTCTTAAGCTGGGCATAGTTTCAGACGCCCCACGCCGAGAGGCCTGGCTGCGTCTGGCTTATTTGAATTTTCACCACTATTTTGATGAAGTGGTAACTTTTGAGGAAACGGGACAGCGAAAACCGAATGCAGCACCTTTTCTTGAAATTTTAAGACGCCTGAATGTTGAGCCCAAAGATGCTCTAATGGTGGGCGATTGGGCTGAGCGCGACATTTTAGGCGCTTCCGGAGTTGGAATGAAAACAGCTTTTGCCCGTTATGGGGACACGTTTAATACACTATCCCATAACGCAGATTACGAATTGACGGATATTTCGCAGATTCTGGACATTATTAACTCACAGGTATAGAGGAGTTTCTTTTATTTGAGCCCCTCTTTCACTATATTTCGGCAATAAAATTGCTGAGAATTCTGTCTGATTTCTGTGGTAAAAGACTATAACATTCAAAAACTGTACTATTCCATAAGCGAGGTAAGCAAAATTACCGAAGTTGAGGATTATGTTCTGCGTTATTGGGAGACCGAATTTGATGGTTTGAAACCCCAAAAAAACAGATCAGGTAATAGAGCATACACCAATCAGGATATTCAGCTCATCCTGGTTATCAAAGAGCTTATCAGGGAGAAGAAATACACAATTGAAGGTGCAAAACAGATTCTTACTGAGGTTGCCACTCTTGAAGATCTTAAAAAATTTGAATCAAAAAATCCTCCTGATAGACCGTTAGAACCGCTCAAGAATTATCAGAAGACCAGCATTCAGTCAGATTTAATTGAAATCCGGAATATACTGGAAGACATACTCAAAAAATTATAACGGAACGTAGCGCAGCCCGGTAGCGCACTACCTTGGGGTGGTAGGGGTCGCGGGTTCAAATCCCGCCGTTCCGACTCTAAAAAGGTACTAACCATTAGTACCTTTTTTTATTTTATCCATTTTTAATTTGCAGACCTTAATCATGAATACAGACATTTATCAGGATGATAAGCCAAAATCCTTTTGTGGCATATTCGGTGTTTACGGTACACCCTATGCTTCAATAGATACCTATTATGGACTTCACGCTCTGCAACATAGGGGGCAGGAAGCATCAGGCATAATAACGAAACACAATACCGGCCATGATAAAGTGATTTTCAATATTCAGAAGGGAGACGGGCTGGTTTCTGAAGTTTTTCCTGATCAGTCCACTCTTACTTCTCAGCTTTGCGGAGATGCCGCAATCGGTCATAACCGTTATTCCACCACGGGTTCATCACTTCACGGAAAAAATATTCAGCCGCTTTATGTGAACTACAGAAACGGAAATCTTGCTGTTGCACATAACGGCAATCTTACAAATGAGACACAAATAAGAACCCAACTGGTTCATGAAGGATCAATTTTTCAGACCACTACTGATACAGAGGTAATTCTTCATTTAATTGCCAAAAGCCGGCTTGATGATCAGATAGACCAAATTAAGGAAGCACTGAGTAAAATAGAAGGCGCTTACTGTCTGCTTTTACTGACGGATGACAAACTTATTGCTGCTCGCGACCCTCAGGGTTTCAGACCGCTCTGTCTTGGAAAGAAGGATGGTTCTTTTGTAATTGCCTCTGAGACTTGTGCATTTGATATGATTTCTGCTCAATATATACGCGACATTGAACCGGGTGAAATTGTTGTCATTGATGATGAAGTTATTAGAACCGGTAATATAAAAACACACCGCCTCATTCAGCCCGTCGCAGAAAAAAAACACTGCATATTCGAATTTGTTTATTTTTCAAGACCTGACAGTAAGATATTCGGGCACAGTGTTGATAAAGTAAGAAGAAGACTTGGAAAAATTCTTGCTGATTACCATCCTGTTGAAGACCCGGATGGGGAGAAGGTGATTGTCATAAGTGTTCCTGACAGTTCAAATACCGCAGCATTAGGTTACGCTACCCGGCTTCAGGACAATGGAATTAATGCAAAGCTTGAAATTGGTTTAATACGGAGCCATTATATAGGGAGGACATTCATTCAGCCGGGGCAGACTAAAAGAGAAATGGATGTAAGAATTAAGTTCAATGTGGTAAGGGGAGTTATTGAAGGCAAAACCGTTGTTGTTATTGATGACTCGATCGTGAGGGGAACTACTTCAAAACTGCTTATTAATCTGATAAGGTCTGCAAATCCGAAGCAGATACACATGCGGATATCTTCACCGCCGATAACCAGTCCGTGTTATTACGGAATGGATTTCCCAAGTAAGGATGAACTGATTGCTAATAAAATGCATGGGAGTATTGAGGAAATCAGACAATACCTCGGAGTTGAATCATTGGAATATCTGACAACAGAAGAACTATTGAAATCAATTTACGAAGCCGACCCTGATCATTTTTGTACTGCATGTTTCACTGGTAAATATCCGGTTATGGTCAACAGTCAATTTAATAAAGAGATGCATGAGTCATAAAATCCTTATTCTTATTACTTTATTTTCAATTCAGGCGTTATCGCAACAGGTCTGGTTTGTTAAATTTACAGAGAATACTGATAAAGAAATAATTGATGCCGCTGTGCGCAATAATGACTTATTGAGCAGTAATAAATCATTGAGTTCTGATGCTTATAAGGTTTCTTATCTTGCCCGTGGGATTTCTCAAAATCTTCCGGGTCTTGATAAAATACTTAAAATTACTGGTAATAAATCCTTCACAGTTACTGAATCATGGTTCGATGAAAAGTTGGCAGGGAGTATTGATTATCTTCAGCCGGCAACGACCTACAAGATAAATTCTACTCCTAATGACAGTTTATATAGCTCTCAATGGGCATTAACAAAAATTCAGGCGCCTGCTGCATGGCAGTTAACCGGATCTGAGGATTCTATTATTGTTGCAATAATTGATACCGGAATAGACTATCTGCATCCTGACCTTGCCGGCAAAATTCATTTTAATTCCGATGAAACCGGTACTGACGCACAAGGGAATGATAAGAGATCAAATGATATTGATGATGACGGTAACGGTTTTATTGATGATTATATGGGATGGGACTTTACCTACCGTAAAGGTTTTCCTTACGATTCAACCGGGGGAGATTACCTTGATTGGGATAATGATCCGCTTGATGATAACATCTTTTCGCATGGTACTGCAGTTGCTGGTATTATAGGTGCACAGACAAATAATATATCAGGTATTGCAGGAACAGCACCCGGAGTTCGTTTAATGAATCTTCGCACTTTTGACCCAGATGGATTCGGAGAAGAAGACGATGTTGCTTCAGCTCTGTTGTATGCAGTTCTGAACGGCGCCAAAGTTGTAAATATGAGCTTTGGAGATAACTCATTTTCTTATGTGCTCAGAGATGTAATTCGCTATGCATACAATAGAAATGTGGTTCTTGTGGCAAGTTCCGGTAATTCGACATCAACCGCACCACACTATCCAAGCGGGTATTCAGAAGTCATCTGCGTAGGTAATTCTACAATTGATGATTACGTAGCTTCATCTTCAAATTATGGTTCTACTCTCGATCTTGTTGCACCTGGGACATCAATAATGACAACCGTAAGGAAAGGGAAATATTCAGAATTTAATGGAACAAGTGCAGCAGCACCATTCGTTTCAGCAGCAGCGGCCTTAATACTTTCAAAGGGGAATTTTACTAACGAGGAGGTGAAACAGATCATTAAATCATCAGCAGATGATTTAGGAGAGCCGGGTTGGGATTTGCGCAGCGGATCGGGACGTTTAAATCTGTTAAAAGCATTATCACAGCTTGGTGCCAGTATTGTCAAGTTTGACTTCCCGTTACAGGATCATTCAGTTATCAATGATACGCTCATTATTACTGCCACTGTTTTGTCACCAAATTTCAGAAATTATACATTGTCATTAGGAATCGGTCTTAATCCGGATTCCTGGACAGAATTAATTCCTTATTCATCTGCTCAGGTTTTAAGAGAGAACATTTTTACTTTAACCATGGGAAGTATGGCTGATACTGTTTATACACTACGATTGAAAATGCTTCAGTCTAATGGATTATTTTTAGAGGAGAGAGTAAATTTCAGAAAAAGCAGCACTCTGCCTACAGGTGATTTGGTTTCAATTCTTCCGGCCTATTACGGTAACAGTTCTTCAATTGTAAGTGCATTTTATACGCCAGAACCCACAATAGTAAAAATGTATTATCGTGAAGAGGGTACCACAGTTTTTTCATCAGTATCATTAGATGCGTTCACGCAAAATAATTTCTTTGTTAAACGTCTTCATTATGGTTTTACGCCTCCCGGTTTTACTGAATTTAATAAAATCTACGAAATTTATTATGAGATAATAAATGTTGCCGGGCTATCTTCTACAGTAAAAGACTCAGCAGGTAATTATTTCAGAATAAAAACCTTGTCTGCTTTTAACTTGAAAGAATATACTCAACTCAGTTATTCATTGCCAACAGGAGCATTGTACGAAGAACCGGTTTCAGTTAGCAGCTCAAATCAGGTGTTTTATTCAGATTTACGGAATTTATCAAAAACATTCTTATATACTTTAACTTCTTCCGGACTTATTCTTACAGACTCCCTCAGCGAACGAATAATAAAAGATTTTGGTGATTTTAATTCTAACGGGAAGAAAAATATACTCGCAAACTGGGGACGTGATGGATATGTACTCGAACAAGAATCAGCATCTTCTTCTACATTCAAAGATATTGTCAAACGGGAGAATTCAAAATCCTGGCCAGTTTTTGCGAAAGATATAGATTTTGACGGGAAGACTGAAGTTTTCTTCATTGCAGATGACACTACAGGTTTTATTACAAGATTCAATGCAGCAGGAGGTCTCGATTCAGTATCGCAATTTAAGAATTTCAGTCCATATGGCTTTGGAGGTAACGTTTTTGACTATCCGGCAGCAGTTACCGGCGATGTAACAGGCGATGGCATTGACGATCTCATCATGACTGATAGTGACGGTGATGTTATGGTATTTCAGATTATAAACAACACGGCAGTTCCCAAACCTGAATTTTCTTTTTCGACTGGTTTTCTTTCATCTTCTGCCTATCTGGCGACTGGTGATTTTAACGGAGACGGAATAAAGGATTTTGCATTGCTTCTTCAATCAGTCCCGGAACTTGATATTGCCAAATTTCACCGGCTTATTGTTTTTTCGTATCTCCCGGGAAGTTTACTTGTTCATCTTGATCAGGCATTCGTTGATCCTTCCGGTGAATTTAATTTATTTTCAAGAAAAGCATATAATACCCTTAAGTTTGATGATTTAAATGCTGATGGGAAAGATGAACTTGTTCTTTTTGCATTCCCTTATGCATACATTTTGCAATATCAAACCAGTGGAAGTGAAGTTATCTTTTACAGGGATGGCATTAATACAAATTTTGTATTTACTGGTGATCTCAATCAAAATGGACTGGTCGAAATTGCAGTCCCTGAAGCGGACAGTTTAAGATTTTATGAATTTTTCTCCACATCGGTTATTCCATTTGCCTTAAAAGGTAATAGCACTCTTGACTCCGCGGTGACTCTGACCTGGAAAAATACCTCAGGGTTAGTATATATTTTCCGGGGTGAAGCTGCTCAGCCCTTATTAAAAATCGATTCAGTAAATGGAAATACTTATCGTGATAATTCAGTTGTCGCAGGTAAGTCGTATATTTATGCAGTGTCAAAGAATGTGTCACTTCTTCCAGGAAATAATTCCGGAAATATCACTGTTTACCATCACTTTCCGGGGCAGGTAACTTCTTTTCAGATGGTCACGTCAAATAGTATTAAAGTCAGCTTTTCGCAGAGAGTTGGCACTACAATACCTGACCCCGAAGTATTTACTTTATTTTCAAACGGCACAGTTAACAGAATTTCGTCAATAACCTCATACGATCAATTTAGTTACCTTTTAAGTTTCTCAGAGGAGTTTCGTGATTCGAATTTATTGAACTGGCGGTCGTTTGCAGACTACTACGGGGCGCCCATTATGCCTGATTCAATTAAGTTTATTTACACACCCGCCACGCAGCCAGGCAGTTTATACATCATTGCTTCTAAAATTATAGATCCTTACACCATAGAACTTGAGTTTAACTATGCAGTTGACAGCTCTCAGGCATTCAGGGCGGAGAATTATCTTTTTTCACCTGTCAACGGAATTTCTGCAATTCGCTACTCAGATGCATCCCGAACCAGAATTCTCTTGTCCACACGTGGATTTAAACCCGTTGGAAGTTTGGGGCTCGAGTACCGACTGCAGGTTAAAAACCTTTTTTCTGATGCCTCATCAGGAAATCTGCCGGTGCTGAGCGAATCCGGAAGCATTGTAATACTTTCATCTTTTGCGGATGATTTATCTAAGGTTTATGTTTATCCCTCACCTGCTTCATTACAAAAAACAAGTATTATTACGTTTGCCAACTTACCTCAAAGGGCCAGAGTTCTTATTTATTCATTAAATGGTATTTCAATAAATGAACTTACTGAGAAAGATGGGAACGGCGGACTGAGTTGGAATTTACGGGACCGCAACGATAAAGTGATTCCAAGCGGAATCTATTTTTATAAGATTATTCAAACAGACTCACAGGGAAATGAACTTTCTTCAAAAATCGAAAAATTTACCGTTGTCAGATAAATTATGATAAAAGAGCTTCTGCAAATATCAAATCTTCTAAGTTTGCTGAGAATTTTACTGGCCGTTCCTTTCTGGCTGCTAATGGATGAGTCAGTTTATGATCAGAACCGTATGATTCTTATCGGACTATGCCTTTTCGCCGGTGTTACTGATATACTTGATGGTTACTTTGCAAGAAAGTTTAATCAGATCACAGAATTAGGTAAAATCCTTGATCCCTTAGCGGATAAAATATGCGTTTCTGCTATTTTTCTTAAACTTTATCTGCTCGGTGAAATTCCACTTGCTTTAACTGCGATTGTGCTTGGGCGTGACTTTCTTATACTTATCGCGGCACTCGCGGTTTCAAAAAGAATTAAGAAAGTTTTACCTTCAAATATGCTTGGTAAAATAACTGTACTTATTATTTGTTTTTATATACTAATTGTGCTTTATGGAATACCAAAAGATCACCTGCTAAATAGCTCGTTCCTTTATGCAAGCATAGGGATGATTTTTGTCTCACTGATTGGCTATGGTATCCGCGCAAAAGAATTTGTGGAGAGAGATTAAATGGGCTTCTTTGGAAACTTTAGTTTATCCAAGATCAAAGACGGCCTGAGTAAGACCAGGGATAAAATTGTTAATTCAATCACAGAAGCAGTTACCGGCAAAGCTGTTCTTGACAGCACTACTTTAGATTCTCTGGAAGAGAAACTTATACAGAGTGATTTTGGCGCTGAGACTACTGATAGAATTATTACCGCAGTGCGGGAAAAAATTGTGCGATCGAAAACTCGGACTTCAGAAGAACTCATATCAACCATCAAAGATGTTTGTATTAAAATTCTTGATGAAACCGGTGCTGATTCGATCTACGACTTACGTGCTATTGAAAGTAAACCTAAGATCATCCTGGTAATGGGGGTTAACGGAGCAGGGAAGACCACAACAATTGGGAAACTTGCCAACAATCTTAAAAAAGAAGGGTTAAAGGTTGTTGTTGGGGCTGGTGATACCTTCCGTGCTGCTGCTAATAATCAGCTTGAAGTTTGGGCTGACAGAGCCGGAGTAAAGATCATTCAAAAAGAAAAAGCAGATCCGTCATCAGTGGTTTTTGAAACTGTTGAATTCGCTATGAAGAATAACTATGATGCAGTTCTTATTGATACGGCTGGTCGGCTGCATACCAAAACTGAGCTAATGGAGGAACTAAAAAAAATAGAAAGAGTTATAAAGAAACTTATACCTTCTGCTCCTCATGAAGTTTTTCTCGTCCTCGACGGCAATTCAGGTCAGAATACAACCATTCAGATGGAAGAATTTAACAAGGCTATTAAAGTATCAGGTCTTATCATCACAAAACTTGATGGTACCGCTAAAGGGGGATCATTGATTCAGATATCATCCAAATATAAGATACCTGTCAGATTTATAGGAGTGGGCGAGGGGATTGATGATCTGCAAAATTTTGATTCGGTTTCTTACCTGAATGCTATTTTCGGAAACTAAATAGAACAGGTATAATGAAGACGCTACTTCTCGTAAATCCGGTTTCTGGAAAAGGATATACAAAAAAAATACTTCCTGAAATTCAGCAAAAATTTATTTCTTTGGGGATTCACTTTGAAATAGCTTTCTCAGAAAGGCCAAAGCATTTTTTTGAAAAATTCCCGGTTATTGATCATTCAAAATTTGATTTCCTCACCGTAATTGGCGGAGACGGATTTATGAATGAGGTTGTAAACGGGTTTTCCGACAGAGAGAAAATTCCTTTTTTATTAATACCTGCAGGTTCAGGCAATGATATTGGGCGTTCGCTTGATATTAATATTAAGAAATTCTTTGGCTTAAAGAATTTCAGTATTTTAACAAAAAAATATGATATTCTCGAAATAACATACCTTTCAGGAACACAAAAGAGTTCTGTAACACGGAAGTTTCTTAGCAGTTGTGGTGCCGGCTTTGATGCAGAAGTTAGTAAACTTAGCTCAGAAAATAAGGTATTACGTGGTTTAATGCTTTATCTTTATTCTACCTTGAAGGCGCTTATTAAATTGAATCAATACGAAGGAACGGTTTCCTATCAAGGTAGTGAGATATTTGGTCATTTTACGCTTATCACAACAGGGAACACAGCAACAGCCGGAGGCGGTTTTAAGTTGACTCCCCAGGCCTTGATTGATGATGGTCTTGCAGACATCATGATTGCTGGACCCTGTACTCGCTCCAGATTGCTTCTAATACTTCCGTTAGCGATAATTGGAAATCATATACAAAGGAAAGAGATAACTTATATCAAGTCAGAATACCTAAATATATCTACCAGGGAAAACGTTCCAATTCATGCAGACGGAGAATTTCTTACCGCTGAGGGAAATGACATCCGAATAAGGGTATCTCATCAAAAACTAAACTTTCTCCTTTACTGACCACCATGTTCATGAAAAAACCCCGGATAAAACCATACTCTTATACCCCAAGGTTTTACGATCCCGCTAAAGATCCCGAGGAGCGCAAAAAGCGAAAGTTAAGTATTAATAGGGGAAGGAAATTTGTAGTCAGAAAATCTAATATTTTGAGAAATATTCTGATTCTATTAGTTGCAATACTGATTTATCTGAGAGTGACAAAGGTGATTTAGCAGGGTGAGTTTAGTTTACATAATATACATTATGCGACAACTAAGAGTTAAAAGCTATTTCCCGCCGTTATTTATCACAAACTTAAAGTATTATCTCACTATTTGCAAGCTAAAAGTGCAAAAACTGAAAGTTTCCCTGCTTGTTTTAAACTTATAGTTTGTTATACTATGTTATAATATAGTAGGAACGATATTTTTATCGAGCAGGTTCGATATTTTTATCGAGCCAAAACGATAAAAATATCGAGCAACAACCGAAAAAAAACCCTTTTGTTCACAAGTTATCAACATTTATTTTACCGGTGCTAATAAAAACAAAGGTGAAAAAATGCGCTCCCTTATCCTGGTCTTACTGCTGGTCCCGGCGGCCATACTGCCACAAAATAAAACCGCCCTGGCTCTGCTTGACTCTGTTAAAGCCATATACGGCAATCCCTGCGAAATTGGTGTCCCTTCGCCGCTAATTGAACGGCTTCGCTCGTACGATAAAGAATACGTTGTAACGGATTACTTAGCCCAATATGATCGGGTTTATAATTCTTTGTTTGCTTGTACAGTATCAGAAACGTTTGCCGGCAACAAAAAAGTAAAACTTGATAAACTACACGGCAGAGAACAAAACGCCCTTAATGCTTTGTTTTTGGTGTATCAGGGTTTATCGGGTGTGGTTTTTGACGTGGTTTATTTGCACAATGAAATAAAAAAATACTATGCCCCTGAATATGTATTAAAGCCATATGATTCTTTTTTCGTGATGTTTTATTCTCCCGTGAATGATTTTTATAACTCTGTTTACCTCAATCAGCTAAAAGACAAATAGGCCTGTTATAAGCCATTGTTTTCCCCGGAGCCACACTTCCCCCTGGCTCCGGGTGTGATCTGCTCCCCTGCGCTCTCTAATTGATTATTTTTTTGCTGTAATTACCCCCCCCTTAAACGAAAAAAGCCGGGTTTAATTAAAAACCCGGCTTTTTGGCCTTTTATGTAGCCACGGAGGAATTTTAACGTCTGCGCTTTTTGGCTTTGGTTTTTGGCTTTTTCTTTTTAAGCTTCGCGGCGGCGGCTTTAACCGCCCTTTCATATTCGCGTGAAAGTGCTTTCCGTGCGCTGTCCGCCCGGCGCATCTTTGCGCGTACCGTCGAAACTTTTTTATCTCTCTGAACTGCTTTCAAAAAATTCATATCGTTATTCCTGCTTAATTGGTAAATTAAAAAATGAAATTGCCTGTTGAAGCTTTGCAGCAAGCTCCCGGATTTTCTCCGGAGTAAGTTTTGCGTAATCGATCCGGCTTAAGACTGCCTGTATATCCGGCGGAATCTCTCCCGGTGTGCTGCGGTGATCCGCTTTTAATCTTGCGTTATTCATTGTCATGCTGCTCAACTGTGTAAATAGTGTTACAAGCCCGCCCGGATCGCCCCCTTCATCCTCAAGCTGTTTTTTTAAATCTGTGTTTTCTGCTGTTAATAACTGAATCTTGCTTTTAAGGTATGTTATCTCCTCACCCAAAAGCGCGGCTTTCATATCGTAAAGGTCTGAAAAGGTTTTTTTTATTTCGGTGTAATCCATTGCACTCGTTTTTTTTTCTGTTGGTTTGCCGGGATCGTTAAACGCGTATATACGCGCAACAATCCAACGCGCGCCGGTAGTTAGTTTATAGCTGATTGAGGTCTGACCCTCTTTCCCAAGTAACGCGGCTATTTTGTGTGCTAACTGTGTTTTGGTTAAGCCGTTTACCTGTTCACCTGTCCACGTAACCACCGGCGGAGCTTTTTTTACTGCGCTGTCACTATATACGCGCATAAATTCCACGTTGTTAAACTTATCCATTAACGCCTAAAAAAAAACTAACCGCAAGTCCGGCAATAAGGAAAACAGATAGCATACTGCCACCGGCTACGATCGGAGCCGTAACCGGATGAAGACCACCGTCCGGCGGAAACTGTTCCCGGTTAATCTTTTTAACTTTTTGCAGATAGCTTTCTGCCTTTGATCCGCTTCCATTGTAACGCCTGGTCATCATATCCAAGCGCGCCGGCCATTCTGGTAAACTTGCTGCATAAGATTTGTACTTCTCCTTAAGAACCAAAATTCCAAAGTGTATATTAAGCTCTGCTGCTGCTGCCGTGCTCCCTAATATATCAGCGTGTTTATACTTAGAGTTAAAATACTTTGCGTTTATTTCGTTAAACGTCGGGAAATAAATTTGTCCTAGGCCGTACGATTTGCCGCCGTCACCTATTGCCGCGTTGTTTCCCTGGCTCTCCTGCCATATTTGGGACATATACCGCCGTACTAAATCTTCTTTTTCTGCCGGTGTAAGTATCTCAAAGTAAACTGTGATGTACTTACGTATTAACGGCTCAAAGCTTTTAACTTTTTGATATACTGTCATCTGAGTATCTTATACGGTTCTGCTGTTTTGGTGTCCGCGCCCTGAAAGACATAACACTCTGCCACCGCCTTAACAAACGGCGTATCGTCAAACTGATCCGGGTTTGAATTGCTTTTTAAACTTGCGGTTAATCTAACCGTAAGTAATTCAGTAACCGGACTATTTAAAAGCAAATTAAGATTATTGAATTTTGTTTTTCTCGTTGGCAGATTTGTGATTCCGCTGCCTAACTTTACTAGAGTGCCGCCTGCGTATATCTCACCGTAATAACCGCCGCTATAATAATCGGAG
>JADLAF010000144.1 GCA_020848375.1 Ignavibacteriaceae bacterium | reverse complement strand
TTTACCTATTACAATCTTTCCGCTGAGACGGAGGTTACCATGCCGGAGGTATTTACGTTAGAGCAGAATTACCCAAATCCGTTTAACCCTTCAACCCAGATTAGCTTCTCACTGGCCTCTGAGTCGTTTGTTACCATGAAGATATACTCCATCACCGGACAGGAAGTAGCCACGCTGCTTCAGAAGCAGATGGAAAAAGGAAGCCACAGTATCAGCTTTACGCCTGATGACTACGGTCTTACCAGCGGTGTGTATATATACACTCTTGATGCAGGAGACTATAAAGCAGCCAGAAAAATGGCGCTGACGAAGTAATTGATAGTGGATAATGGAGAATGGAAAATTAAAAAACCCAGCGTCCCCATTGTCGCCAGTGTCCCCCAAAAAGCTCGCGCAAAGACGCTAAGACGCAAAGAAAAATTTGAACGCCGTAGGGACAGGTCGCGACCTGTCCTTACCTCTGCATTTTATTGCCAATTAAATTAATCCTCCGGAAGAGTTAATTCTTTGTGGAGGAATTATTATAGAACAGTGGTAGACAATTTTGCCCAACTAATACGACAAGATTCAGATACAAAAAGTTTTGATTCAGTGGTAGTATTAGCTTCATTACCTTTTAGTTTACCTCTTATTATTTGATTTTAATCTGAGGAATAACAAAAATTTCTTTATTTATGTTTTCGTTTATAATCCTCTCATAAGATGATTTAAAAGTTCTATCATATTTCTCAAGAATATTCATATCCTCACCATCGTTCAACTGACATTCAAGATCAAATGCGAATGCCGAAGAAACATTTGACTTTATCTGTTTTGTTTCATCGTCTGCCAAACAGATGGGTGTATTTGCAAGTATATGAATGTAATCAAGATTTTCAAAGAAGCACAATTTATTGTTATGTTCCTCTGTCGAATAAAATCGACAAATTATTTTGAAGCCAGGAAAATCGATAATCGTTTTTAGAATATTATTCTCTTTGTCTTTTAATTTCTCCAAAAACTGTTTTGAGAGTTTTACTCTATCAATTACATAGTCAATTGTGGTTACGCTCCATAACAAATCTATATATGGCCACTTATCCATAAATCTCACATAATCATATTCTTTTGAAATAAAATATATTTCTAGTGTATTACTTTTACAAAGGTTAAAAAGAATATGATCAGGTTTTTGTTTATAAATTCGTTCAAAATCATTATTGTAAACTAATTTTAGTAAGGGAATTGGAAATTCAGAATCAATATTTATATCTGTTACGCTGGGAAATTTATAAGAATAATTTATTATACCATTCAATAGTTCCTTGCTGTGTATAACACTCGGCAAGAGCAAATCTCTCTTATTCAAAGAATTGTGATAAGAAATTTCGCATTTCGCCAGATAGTTGGTGTCTAAATTATATCCTTTTTTCCAATATTCCACATTGTATACATTCCCAAGTAGAGAAATTTTAAATTCTATTGTGTTTTCCTTTTTGCTGGGAATTATTCTTAACAGATCAATATCATCTTTTACTATTGCGAGTTTCATATTTCACGCAACTTAAACAAACGCACCTAACAGCCGCTCAAAATAAGTAAATACAGAAAATTTCAAGAATCTGTTGCTTGGTGAAAATGAATTTTGCAGGAACAATTTCAAGAAGTAATCACCACCAGGAGTATAAAACCCAAAAATTGTTTGGATGCCAAAAAGTAGTTGGCTTAATACAATTATCTGCCAAGACCAAGAAATCAAATTTATTTGCTATTAGGCTCAAATTTTTACTTAAAACTCTTATCTAAATGTGGCTTTATAAAAGTCACTCATTTCTGGGTCTATAAGATATTTTGTTAGTTAAAAGATACACAATAGAGGAAACGATAAATGCTAGCAGGTAGTTTATTATTAATTCACCTAATATTAAATGTCTTGATAGTGAGGCTGTTACTAATACCGACTTACCACTATCAGATTTCCAGTTCCATTCCCAATCCCAGCCCAAAGGAAATTCCCGTTTTGAATTACTTAAGATAAAATCATATTGTTTAATTGGAAGTACATCCATGGCAATTTTATCACCGAAGAATTCCTTTCGCTCGCTTTCGGTTGAAAGTCTTTCATCCCCCCAACTAAATGGAGGAAATAGTGTTATCACTAGACTTAGTAGTAAGAAAACTGAAAGAGAATATTTGTTCTTAAATATATTTTTAATCATTTCCATAATCTCTGAAAGGTACCGCCCAAAAACTATTTATTTATTTGGCCAAATGCAAGTAAAATTTGCCATCGGGGGGGCGCTCAATTCTGTAAAGGGGGTGTCTTTTAAGGGGGGTGGTGGCGTTTACCAGTGTCTAGAATAGTTTAAACGCAGAGGAAGGCAAAGTTTACGCGAAGTCTCGCAGAGTTTTAAACCCCAGTGTCCCCAGCGTCGCCGTTGTCCCCAGACGAGCTCGCGCAGAGGCGCTAAGACGCAAAGAGGATTTTAAACATTGTTGGGACAGGTCGCGACCTGTCCTGATGAATATCTGCTGAGGGAAAACCATGTTCACGCTAGGACAACTCGCGAGTTGTCCCTACAAACGAAATGCAATTTTGTGCCTTTTAGAAGAGTGTTAGTTATTGCGCGCGCGTTTTTTCCTGAGCTGTGCCTTAACCTGGGCTGTGGTCATTACATTCCCCTTTTCTGAATCTGAGAGTCCTCTGGCTACTGATGCAATAAACTGCTTCGTTTCTTTTAACTGATCAAATTCTTTTGGTGAAAGCAACACCCCCGCCGGTTTACCATTCTGGGTGATTATCAGGGAGTTTCCCTGCTCCTGAATCTGATTTAAAAAATATGCTAATTTTGACTTGAACTCACCAACAGGTATGATGTCGTTTGAAACACTGATGTTTTTCATCTTCACTCCTTTATATGGGCTGTAAACTGACCCAAATATAGTACGTTATTTTGTCATAATCAAAGCAAATTGAGGTAATTGAGAGTGGACAATGGAAAATTAAAAACCCCAGTATCCCCGGACAGGTTCGCGCAAAGTCGCTAAGACACAAAGAGTAATTTAACGCAGAAGAAGCAAAGTTGACGCTGAGTATCGCAGAGTTTTAAACCCCAGTGTCCCCAATGTCGCCATAGTCCCCAGAAAAGCTCGAACAAAGAAGATCTTAACGCCGAGTAAGCAGAGTATTACGCAAAGTCACGCAAAGTTTTAAACCCCTGTGCCAATGGTGCTTTCATCCGCGCTGATGATATATACACGGTCGCCTGAGGCGGGTATTTTGCGTGAGTCAAGTGTCACCTGGGCAAACGCCGCCGCGGTGAGCAGTAAAAATATATATAAAGTAATCTTCATTAGTCTCTTCTTTCCGGTTAAAATATACAATCACGGATGTGAAATTACAGCCGCGGCAAACGGCTTGCATCCTTAAGATGAGGAACGGCATTTCCGGGGGGATGAAGAAATATTTTAGCGGGATGAAAGTGCTCTGATCGCCCCAAGGCCCCGCTTCGTCCGGTCCGCCTGGCGGTGGTGAACCGGGTAATGACGGCATAATACGGTGAGGGGAAGTCCTGAAAAATAGTCCATTTTTAATCCTCTCACTTTTTTGTAGTTACAAAGGGTTTTTCTATTTTACCCCAATAAAATATCAGATCAATCAGAGAGGCAATTAATGAAGAAGACCACCAAAAAAGCGGCTCCGGCACCCAATGAAAACATTGAATCTATCATGGAGGAGCACCGCGTTTTTGCGCCTTCCCCCGATTTTTCAAAAAATGCGCACGTAAAGTCGTTTGACCAGTACAAAAAGATGTACAAAGAGTCCCTGCTCAACCCGGAGAAATTCTGGGGTGAGGTGGCCGACCAGCTTCACTGGTTTAAGCACTGGACCAAGGTCAAACAGTGGAAAGCCCCTGACGCCAAGTGGTTTGTGGGAGCTAAAACCAACATTGCCTATAACTGCGTTGACCGCCACCTTACCTCCTGGCGCCGGAATAAGGCCGCAATCATCTGGGAAGGGGAGCCCGGCGAAACCCGCATCCTTACCTACCAGGTGCTCCACCGTGAGGTCTCAAAGTTTGCAAACGTCCTCAAAAAGATGGGTATCAAAAAAGGTGACCGGGTGGCTATATATATGGGAATGGTGCCTGAGCTTGCCATAGCGGTGCTTGCCTGCGCGCGGCTTGGGGCGGTGCATACGGTGGTCTTTGGCGGATTCAGCGCTGAGGCGCTTAAGGACAGGGTTAACGATGCTCAGGCCAAATTAGTGGTTACCTGCGATGCAGCTATCCGCCGCGGTTCCATTGTTCCCCTTAAGCCCGCGGTTGACAAAGCGCTTGAGCATACCCCCACGGTACAGAATGTTATTGTATATAAACGAGTCGTTGACTATGCAGTGCAGATGAGCGCCGGACGTGACCACTGGTGGCATGAGATTATGCAGTCCGTTAACGATCAGTGCCCGGCTGAAGAGCTTGACTCAGAACATCCGTTATATATATTATATACATCAGGCACCACCGGAAAACCGAAAGGCATCCTGCACACCACCGCCGGTTATATGGTTAACACCTACCTTACCACGCGTATCGTATTTGACCTTAAGGATGAAGATATATACTGGTGCACGGCTGATGTGGGCTGGGTGACCGGACACTCTTATGTTATATACGGTCCGCTGCTTAACGGCGCCACAACGCTTATGTATGAGGGCGCGCCCAATCATCCGGAGCCGGACCGTTTCTGGCGGATTATAGACAAATACCGCGTTAATATATTTTACACGGCTCCTACTGCAATCCGCGCGTTTATCCGCTGGGGTGAGCAGTGGGTGCTTAAGCACGATCTTTCATCTCTGCGCCTGCTTGGCACCGTGGGTGAGCCAATCAATCCGGAAGCATGGATGTGGTATCATAAAATTGTTGGTAAAGAAAAATGTCCGATAGTTGATACCTGGTGGCAGACCGAAACCGGCGCCATCATGATCTCACCTCTGCCGGGCGCAACCAAAACCAAACCCGGAAGCTGTACCTTCCCTATGCCGGGAGTGATGCCTGAAGTGGTGGATAAAAGTGGCAAACCCGTACCTCCCGGAAGCGGCGGATATCTTATTATTAAAGATACCTGGCCTTCTATGCTGCGCACTATATACGGTGACAAACCACGGTTCAAAAAGCAATATTGGTCAGAATACAAAGGATTCTATTTCACCGGTGACGGTGCACGCCGTGATAAGGATGGTTACTTCTGGGTAATGGGGCGTGTGGATGATGTGATTAATGTATCAGGCCACCGTCTTGGTACCGCTGAAATTGAGAGCGCATTAGTGAGCCATCATGATGTAGCTGAAGCCGCAGTGGTTGCACGTCCGGATGAGATAAAAGGCAGCGCCATAGTTGCGTTTGTTTCTCTTGAAGGAGGAAAAGTGCCTTCGCTGCTGCTTAAGGAAGAGCTGCGGAATCATGTGGCCAGTGAAATTGGTCATATTGCAAAACCGGATGAAATCCGATTCTCTGATGCACTGCCCAAGACCCGCAGCGGAAAGATTATGCGGCGTCTGCTGCGTGAGATAGCCACCAGTGGCAATATTGTTGGTGATACCTCCACACTGGAGGATTTCTCCGTGCTCGAAAAGCTCCGTGATGAGGATTGATATATATCATAAAAAAAGCCCCGGTAACGGGGCTTTTTTGTTTTTGCTCAAAATTGTAGTGGGTTTGTTTGCGTTGAAGTTAAATGAATGCGCGCAGAGTATGACCCGTTAATTGGCCGGCCTATCGGGGGACAATGGGGACACTTGGGAGGCTGGGGTTTTAAAACTCTGCGTGACTCGGCGTAAAACTCTGCCTACTCGGCGTTAAAATTTGGGATGGCAAGAGAAACGCTGACCCATGCTACCGCTTACAGAACTCACCCTCTGTCCAGCGTAATCTTCATGTAAAGTATATATATATCAAAAAGCAGCGTAACGGTGTTGGCGGCTATGATGGGGTAGGAGTTGATCATTATTCCGTATGTCAGCCAAAGCACCACACCCGCTGTGAGGAGCAGAAACATCCCCAGTGAAATATCTTTTGTCTGTCTTGTTTTATAAACTTTTACCGCCTGGGGCAGAAATGCAACGGTTGTGCAGAAAGCAGCGGCGTATCCGATCAGCTCAGTCAATCTAATTTTCCTTTTTACGGTTCAGAATTGCGTATTTTTAAAGTGTAAATGTAATCATTATAGAGAGAACTGAAACCGAATATGAGCGAGCCGCTTGATTTCTGCCGGGTAAAAAAGATTGATGAAAAAGGGTACGGATTTCTGAAGGGGCTGCACCATCCGTTTGATATCTTCTTTCATTTTTCACAGATTCAGAGGGATGATTTCAGGGAAAAACTTAACCACATGAAGCGGGGGGATTTTATCATCTACTTCATCTCCAAACTACAGCCCACCGGAAAAAGAAAAGCAGATAAGATATGGTATGCCATTGATGATGTCCCGGCTGAGCTGATACCAGATTTCACAGAGAGAATCATCGCTGAGTTTAACAGCGGTACTATAAATCTTTATGATCTGCTGTATGCGTTTGATGAGTTAAAAAAGGGAAATCATCTTACAGAAGAGCAGATTGACGCGGTGCTGGGCTCACAGAAAGTGAAAAATCTGCCGACAACAATTTTACCGTATATATCAAAGGATGAATATAAACGGCTGCTGAAGTTTCTTGATTTTGATTCGCTTGCAGGTAAAGAACCAAAACCGTTTTGGTATGAAGACGTTATGAATTATGAATTTTGGAAAAATTAACCGTGCGCCTAAGTCCTTGCTGTCGTTGGTGTCATTTATATCCTTAAACACTTCAAATAACTTCGCGTAATGATGTTGAGGCACAGAAATGCTTTTAGCGCAGAGCACTATATGGTTTAGTGCTAAGTTACGCAGTGGTTAAAAACCCCGGTCCCCCCCCCTCCCCCGAAACGCTCGCGCAAAGGCACTAAGCCGCAAAGAAGATTCTTAACGCAGAGTACAGCGGAGTTTAGCGCGGGGTAACGCAAAGTTTATTAGCCGGAAATCCTTATCTTTCATCCAACAAAATTGAGAGTTCGTTTAGCTCATGGATGTAAAGAAACGGAAAATTCAGTGGTTCCTGCTGGTGGTGTTCTTCGGCCTGTCAGTGGTGTTAACCTTGTCGGCGGTCATATTTTATAATATCAGCAGGACAGAGGAAAAAGCAGAGCAGTATAATGAACTCTCGGCCATAAGCTTTCTGAAAAAGCAGCAGATTGAAAAATGGTTTCAGGAGCGGCAGTCAGATGCGTTTTTCTTCTATTATAATCCGGCCTTTCACCGTGATGCTGCCCGCCTTGGCAAAGCTCCTCTCTTAGATGAAGCCCGCAGTGTGGTTGAAAGCTGGATCTATCCCCTCTACAAAAATCACCCCTACCGGAGCATCAGTCTGTGGGACGACCAAAACAACCTTCTTTGCATTGTTGGAGATACGACCTATCAAAATGACCTTATCGAGCACACCCGAAACCTAAGCGTGCCCGATACTATTTATTTGTCAGACCTTTATTTTTTTAATGATCTGATATTGATGGATTTGGTTTCACAAATCCGGGTGCCCGGGGAAGAAAAATCATGGAAACTCCTGTTTCATGTTGACCCGTTTAGGGAACTTTTCCCCCTGATCCAAAGCTGGCCAACCCCCAGTAAAACCGCCGAAACACTTCTACTTGAAAGCCAGGGGGACAGCGTTCTTTATCTGAACGAACTAAGACATCTGGATGATACAGCGCTGAGACTAAAGCTCCCCGGTGCTTCTCGATATACCGCTCCCCAGCTTGTGGTCAATGAGAAAACGGGAATTACCGAAGGAACAGACTACCGCGGGACCCAAGTGCTTATGAGTGTGCTGAAGTTAAACCACCGGAACTGGTATTTAGTCAGCAAGGTGGATGAGGATGAAATTTTTGAATCCATTAAAAGGAGCGCGGTTCTTATTTCTGTTTTCACGTTTATTCTTATCATTGCCGGGGGAGGCAGTATATATATTTACTACAATCATTTAAGGATAAACCAGTATCGCGAAATGTTCACCAAAGAGCAGGAGCGTGCAGAGGCGGTTGAGCGTTATGAAACCCTTACTCGCTTTGCAAATGATGCCATCATTATTGCGGATGAAAAAACAAATATTATTGAAGCAAACCTTAAAGCCGAGCAGCTTTTTGGATATACGAAAAATGAACTCCTCACAAAAAGCGTTAAAGAATTAAGAACTTCCCCGTTCGCGGCTCTTGTTCCTGATTTTCAGCATCGCGCGGAAACAGGAGACGGAGTAAGGACGTTTGTAGATTACAAACGAAAAGACGGCACCGTCTGGACCGGTGATGTCAGTTCAAAAACCATTGTGAGCAACGGACAGAAATTCTTCTTTGGTATCATTCGTGATGTGACGGAAACATTGGCAAACCGGAGACGTATAGAAAAACTGAACCGTTTTAATATTCTGTTGAATGAAATTAGTGAACTGATTGTAAGAGTTGATGATGAAGAAGAACTTCTGAGGCGGGCGTGTGAAACAGCCGTAACTCACGGCGGATTTGTTCTGGTCTGGATAGGAACTGCAACCAGACAGGGCTCTCTCCGTCCGCTGGCAAGTGCGGGGGCAGCGCAACAGTTTCTTGCCGGACTCAACATCCAGACTTCTGAGCAGACAGCCGGACGCAGCCAGGCCTCAAAAGCGTTATTGGCAGGTGAGATGGTATATATCAATAACCTGCCGGAGCACCCCTCTGTAATTCAGTGGAAAGAACGGATTGAAGCAGCCCGCATCGGTTCAACAGCAGGTATTCCACTTACTCTGCACCGCGAGGGACCTTCATTTATTTCATTTTATGCGGAAGAAAGAGAATTTTTTTCAGATGATGAGTTTCAACTTCTAAAACGATTGGCATCAAATATCTCTTTTGCGGTTGAAAAGATTCATAGCAGCAGGTTGCGGGAGAAGGCGGAGAAAGAGAGCCAGATCAGCAGAAAAAATTATGAATCTGTTGCCGCAAACATCCCTCATTCTGATGTATATCTGTTTGACCATAATTTTGTGATACAGCTTGCGGACGGTTCTGAAATGAAGAAACTCGGACTTGGAAGCGAGACCTATGAAGGAAAGCGAATAGATGAACTTTTCTCGTTTGAAAAAAACGGACTGCCGGCTGATTTTTTCATCCGGATTCTCCGCGGTGATGAAATGAAAGCGGAAATACGGATTCAAAATTTCGTATATGCGGTAAGCGGAATTCCTGTCAGGGATGAAGACGGAGAGCTGAGGGCCGGCATCGCGCTTATAACCGATATATCCGAGTCAAAGCGGGCGGAAGAAGCAATTAGGGCAAGCGAGGAAAAACACCGGAACCTCATCAATCAGCTCCCTGATGCAGTTATGCAGATAAACATGGAGGGGATAATAACATACGCAAGCCCCGCCGCGCTTGAGCTTTTTGCCATGACAGAAGAAAACTACTGGACGGTTCTCTTTCCCGCGCTGATTACAGGCAGAACCGAAGAAGAGCAGATGGAAATCCGTGAGAAAATATCCATAGGTATTCACGTTCATAGTGAGGAAAAATTCAGAAAGCTGAACGGAGAAGAGTTTTATGCTGAGTTTTCAGCCAAACAGATTCATACAGGCGTTGTACAGATTGTAATGAGGGACATAACTGAAAGAAGAAAAAACGAAGAACTTGTCAGGCAAAAAACCGGACAGCTTCAGGCATTCTTTAACAGCGGTAACTATTACATGGGAATACTTGAGTTGCGGGGAAACGATGTATATATGCTTATGGTCAACAATGCTTATGCCGAAATTACAGGAAGCGATGTGGAAAGTTTAACGGGGCAGTGCACAAGAATTATCGCTTCGAGTGAGGAGGAATATCAGGGATGGGTGGTTTTACTGAAGCAGTGCAGAGACTTAAAAAAGTCAATTAATCTGGATTCTCCTTTCCCCATTGCCGGTGATAATTTTTATGTTCACGCTTCTATCAGTCAGATTGAATACCCGGGCAGGCATGACTCGTTTTCGTTTATTGCGTTTGATATTTCCGACCGGATACGCTTTGAACGGGAGCTGCTCGATTCACAGGATTCGCTACACCGGCTGGCCGTGCACCTGCAGAATGCCCGTGAAAATGAACGTATTGCCATTGC
This sequence comes from Ignavibacteriaceae bacterium, assembly GCA_020848375.1. Lineage (GTDB taxonomy): Bacteria > Bacteroidota > Ignavibacteria > Ignavibacteriales > Ignavibacteriaceae > H2-BAC3. Next base: position 25,168 of record JADLAF010000144.1, on the reverse strand, counting down.
CCGTGAAATGCACGATGAACTAGGGCAGCTTCTTACGGCAATAAAAATGAATATCGCTTATTTGACCCGGGAATTTAAGAAGGGGAAGTTCGGACAAGGACCGGATGAAGCGGTTACCGAGCTTGAAGCCATTTCTTCAACTGTTGATAAAAGTGTGAAGGGGGTACGCCGTCTTATTACCAAACTGCGGCCTGAGATTTTGGATAATCTTGGACTTTATGCAGCCATTGACTGGCTGGCTGAGGACTTCAGACAGAAAACCGGAAAAGCAGCGGAATTTATTAACAATACGGAAAGTCCGGAGCTTGGCAAAGATGTTTCTCTCGCCCTTTTCAGAATAGTGCAGGAGTGCCTTACTAATGTAATTAAACACGCAGAGGCAGACCGTGTGGTTATATCGTTTTCGCTTGAGGGAAACCAGTATCATCTTACAGTGCGGGATGACGGAAAGGGTTTTCTCCCTGACAGCATAGAAGCCGGAAAACAGTTCGGACTTATGGGCATTAAAGAACGTATGTATATATTTGGAGGTGAGGTTACCGTAAACACTGAAAGTAATAAAGGAACAGAGGTTTCGGTGTTCCTTCCGAAAAAAAACGCGGCAACCGATACGAACAATGAAAAGGAAATCTTATGATTAAAGTATATATAGCCGATGATCATCAGCTCATACGCGAAGGGCTGAAAAAAATTCTTAAGGGGGAAGACGGAATAACCATAGCCGGGGATACCGGCAGTGCTGATGAGATTCTTCCGTTTCTTGGCAGTAATGAGATTAATGTGGTTGTTCTTGATTTGAATTTCCCTGACCGGAATGGTCTTGAAATTCTGAAGGATATAAAATCCCTGCACCCTGACACGGCAGTTCTCATACTTTCAATGCATCCGGAGGAGCATTATGCGGTGCGCGCTCTTAAGGCGGGGGCATCGGGTTACCTGACCAAGGAAAGCGCATCAGAGGAGCTTTTGCGCGCTATCAGAAAAGCCGGCGCAGGAGGTAAGTATTTAAGCGCAACCCTGGCTGAAAAACTTGCCTTTGACCTTGATGCCACTCTTGGTAAAGCAAGCCATCAGGTGCTCTCTGACCGGGAGTTTGAAGTAATGGTTCTTATCGCGAAAGGTAAGCCGCAGAACGAAATAGCAGGTGATCTTAACCTGAGCCCCAGTACCGTTAATACATACCGCGGAAGAATTCTTGAAAAAATGGGATTTAAGTCAAACGCTGAACTGGTGCAGTATGCGGTTAAAAACAAATTGATTGAGTAAAAAACTCCGCGCAGGCAGTGCCGCGTAAGGGAACTTACCCGCACCGCGCTGCTGCGGACCGACTCAGCACTGGTAAGGAAAACGGGACGGGTTTATTTTAACAAATCTGAATTTTTATCTATATATCCGTCACTCACTAATGATTCATACGAACGGTAGGTAACTACGGTTACCTCCTCACCCTCAAAAAATCCTTTTGATTCAATTTTAACCCCCCCTATTTCCTTGCTGATTTTAACCTCTGCCAGCAGCTTGTCCTGCTCAATCAGTTTATACTCATCTTTGCTCCGCTTTTCTTTCAGATTCGAAAGCCCGTACTGGAGCCCCTTCTTGGCGTGTGAGAACGCGGTGTCAAGTCGTTCGGTGCCGGAAGCACTGAGGGATGAGGTGATGATGCCAATGGCGCATAAGAAAATAAAAAAGCGTGTCATGTTTTTCCGCCCGTGTGATGTTGGTTTATATAATTAATTCTTTTTTCTGAACACACCAATAAGTGTTGATTTATAATAAAAATAGAGTTTCTCCTCCCGGATCTCCCAGAAGAACGCTGTCTTAAGCATGTGAACCAATTTCTGCTCTGTCTCAAAAGTATCCTCACAAAACTCAACCGGATCGCTGAAGGTTTTGAAGTGAATTTTTCTTCCGTTAATGCTATAGTCGCCGGTGATATCGTTGCATCCGCCGCTTGCAAAAAATCTGTCGTTTGTGCGGTCCATCTTAAGTCTCGGCGGATTAACCGCCTTAGAATAGTCAAACGTATATACGGTATCAGCCAGCCACTCGTAACGGGTGAGGGCATCAACAGGGTCAACCGGGTCGCGGTCACAGGCCTGAAGCAGCACAACCACCGAAAGCAACGTGAGCAGATATTTAAGTGAAATCATTTCGTTTTTTCTCCTATTTACGAACGTATATCCTTGTGATAAAATTCAAGCACTCTTTCAGTCAGTACCTTCAGATCAAAATGTTCAACGGCTCTGCGGCGCGAGGCCTCACTGAGGCGGGTGCGCATCGGCTGATCGCTAATCAGACGGCTTATCTTTTCAGCCAGGTTCCTGCCGTCTTTCACCTGAAAGAGGAGCGAGGTTACACCGTCAACGGCTATATCCAGAATGCCATCACTGTTTGAGCAGACAGACGGAACCCCCATCGAAAGGGCCTCGGCAAGTGCAATGCCGAATGCTTCGTTATGTGACGGAAAGACGAATATATCTAACGCTGCAAGTACGGTGCGTACGTCTTTCCTGAATCCGGTAAAAATCATATTTTCCAGCTTTACATCACGGGCCAGTTTTTTAATGCCTTCGGCGTAGTCATCCTCTCCTTTGCTTGCCTCACCCACAATCAGATATTTTACCCCGCTGTGCTTCTGGTTGAGAATACCGGCAGCTTCTATCATCTCTTCGTGTCCCTTGCCCTTGCTGAAGCGGGCGAGCATCCCGATGAGAATTTCATTATCACCGATAGCAAACTCTTTGCGGAGAGCCCGGCCGTCTGTATGAGCCGGATTAAAATGAGCAGTATCTATTGCATTGTGCAGCAGCTCAATCCGCGCGGGATTTACCGGAGTAGTATCGGCCAGATTTTTTTGTATTACGCGGCTGATGGCAAAAATCCGCGTTACGCGGTTATATATCCACCGGTGAAGTGCATCTTTTTTTACAATAAACGAACCAACCTGTTTGGTAAGATACAGCGGAATCTGAGACCCTGAAATGCGCAAAGCCGGTACCAGCACCCAAAGGTCTTTTGAGGCCTGAGTGTGAATAAGTTCATACCGGTTTTTCTGCAGTAAAATTTTTAGCCCCACAATTTCAGCGGGATGAAAATATCCGGATGCTTTTATGGGAAACACGGTCAGCTTGCGCTCTTTTGCTTCTTCAAACAGTTTTGAATCCGGGAAGGCAAGTAAATGAACCTCATGACCGCGGTCAATAAGCTGATGCATACAGGTGAGTGTGTACATTTCCATCCCCCCCCAGCTTCGCGAAAGGCATGAGTAAAGAATTTTCATCTCTTATATACTATTTCCGTTAAGTAAATCGGCTTCATCGTAAAGAAGATGATCGTAGGTTTCGCGGCTGCGTATCAGTCGGAATTTGTTTCCGTCAACCATCACCTCCGGCACTCTTCTGCGCGCGTTATAGTTTGAGGACATCACCATACCGTAAGCACCGGCTGACATTACAGCGAGGAGCTCATTGTGTTCGGGGGTTTGCAACGCGCGCTTGCGGGTGAAAAAGTCACCGCTCTCGCAGACCGGTCCCACTACATCGGTTACCACCTCCGGCTGGTCGCGCAAGGTGAGGGGCTGCACGTGGTGATAAGCATCGTATATACTCGGTCTGAGCAGATCATTCATGGCGCCGTCTGTCACAATAAAGTGTTTGTCTTCAGCTTCTTTTATATATAAAACTTTTACCACCAGGATTCCGCCGTTTCCGGTGAGGTAGCGCCCCGGTTCAAAAAAGATATCGCAGTCAAGCTCCTTAAGGGTCGGCGAGATCACCGAGGCAAGCCCATCGGGGGTAAATGGAGTTTCATCTTCATAGCGGATACCTATTCCTCCCCCGATATCAAAATGTTCAAGATGCAGCCCGCCTCTTTTTACTTCAAAATAAACCTCAGCGAGTTTGTCAACCGCTTCTTTAAACGGAGCGGTGGCGGTTATCTGAGAGCCGATATGCATATCAATACCGGTAAATCTGATGTTGGGAAACTCCTGATAGTTCTTGTATATATTGAGCGCAAGTGGTTTGCTAATGCCGAACTTGTTTTCGCTCAGTCCGGTTGATATATAGGGATGCGTACGCGGATTAACATCCGGGTTAACGCGTATGGCTACCGGCGCGGTCAGCCCCATCTCTCCGGCGATGCGGTCAATGAGCGCAAGTTCATCCTTTGACTCTGCCTTAATCATGGTTACCCCCTGCTCAAGACCTGCCCTGATCTCAGCGGCTGATTTACCCACACCGGTCAGTATCATTTCGTTTCCCTTTACGCCCGCCTTCATTGCCCTGAGCATCTCCCCTTCAGAGTTAACATCCATCCCCGCGCCAAGCTGGTGGAACTCTCTTATAACAGAAAGGTTTGCGTTCGATTTAACTGCATAAAAAATCCGGTGCGGAATTTTCTTAAATGCTTTGGTAAATGCGCTATACTGATCGCGGAAGTGACCCGCGCTGTAAATGTAAACAGGAGTGCCGAACTGATGTGCGATATCTTCAATACAGACATCACCGCAGAAAAGCTTTTTTCCGCGGTAATGAAAATCACCGTAAGAGTCAGGGGTCATTGGTTGCTTAGTTGCTTAAATGAAAGGGTGCAATTTACAAAAAAATGGGGGAGAGTATAGGGCTGGCTGCCAGAAATACCTTCTGCTGAATGAATTTCCCGCCCTGGCTAATCAGAGAAATGTGTTAGAGAGCTTTATCGTCTGGCTGAGAATTGACAACCCTAAACCCCAAAATCCATTGGCTGAAAAATTCCTGCTGTCGGACAGGTTTCTGCGGGGGTACTAAAACTGCAGCGACCGGGGAGTGTATAACCCCCCAGGATGAACGCTCCGCGGTTACAGTACCCGACAACCCTCGGGTTTTGAATGAATCAGTGGGTGTTACCCGGGGATTTAACTGAAAGGTACCGGAATAATTACTCCGGGTTTTCCCGGATTATGTTGAATAAGCAATGGTGATTGGTTACTCTTTTGCCGTCTGGTCAGGGACTGATATATACCTGTCGTTTAAATACTACATTTTCATAACTACTAATCCTACAACCCACAAAAACCGCAGCGACTATTTTTAATAATGCAAAAAAATATGTCTCTGAAGAAAAAAACAGTATTTATTGTAGATGATTCCCCCGGGATTGTAAGCAATTTAATAAAGCTTTTTGATTCCGGAAAAATTAATGTTGCAGGCACAGCCGCGGATGTTCAATCTGCTCAAAAGTGGCTCGAAACTCAGACCGCGGATTTTATTATCCTGGATATCGGGCTTCCGGATGGCAGCGGTCTTGACATACTTGCCAGGATGCAGGAACGAAAAATTCCGGGAGTATCGATTGTCTTCACCAACTATTACTCTGAAAGCATCAGCGCGAAGGCGCTTAGTCTGGGAGCGCACCATGTTCTTGACAAATCAGCCGATATTGAACAGCTTCTTACCCTGCTGGAAAGTTAAAAGCCAAAAATCAGAGTTTGGGTGAAATGAATAGGGGAAGAATTTATAGCAGGTTCACGTCTTAACGACCGGCGGTGTTGACCGGCCTTATTTTTATCATCATTTGACCCTAACATTCCCTGTGGCGTTTCAGCCACAACACCCCATAGATGTGCGATAGCCGAATCATTGGTTTCACTATTTAGCAACCTTTTCAGGTGAAGTAGTTTTGTTGTGTAAATAAAACACAGATCGGCAATGCAGAAAATTATTCTTTTTGAAAAAGATTCAGAGACGAGCAGTCAGATGAAAGCTGAACTTCTGAAGGCGGAGGCGGGCAGTATGGTCTTTGAAGTAAATTCTTCCGAGCAGTTAATTTCTTATATTATTTCAGGGAAATTTGACTCCGCCATTATCAATTATGAGCAGCTTGGCTCACTCTTTAGACTGAAACCATATATATTAAGAGATATCTCGGGTTATACAAAACTCTATTTCTACTGTCCCGAGACAACTCCCATGATGATTCTGACATTCAAGATGCTGCGGTTTTCAATATTTAAGAAACCAGCAGAACTCAATGCCTTATTAGCCGAAGGCCAAAAGTCCGGCTATTCCTACGGCGGTTAATTTATTTTTATTAATTTTTTTTAGACAGGCCTCAAAATGAGAGCGTCATTTAATTCCGGTTCACGGAACATAATTTTACTTACAGTCGTGGGATTTCTTCTCCTCGTTATCATAAGCATGACCGTATTTCAGAATCAAAAGAAAAATATCCGCATTCTTCAGGAGCGGGAACTGAAGGTTATCGCAGATTATAAGACCAATGAAATTTTAAACTGGAAAAACAACTATCTTCGCTCCGCGGAAGAAATTGTCTATGAAGATAAAATCAGACAGTATGTTTCAGAGATAAAAGCTGACAAAAAAGCTATAAATAAGCCGCACGCAGAGTTTGAATATTATCTGAAAGAACTCTCGGAAGAATATTCGTTTTCGCGGGTTTTTATCTGCGACACAGATGGTGAACTGCTTACCCCGGGCTTTAATGCAAGTGAAAAACCGGATTCTATTCTTGCGTCAGTCTGCAAAAATAAAACCTTCGCTATTTACCCCGGGCTCTCTGAATTTCACCGGGACTCACTCGGCAAAATTCATCTAACGCTTATTGTGCCGGTTTTTAACTATACTGGTTCAGAGAAGACCCTGATAGGGTATTTCTTCGGAATTATATATCCGGATGAAAAGCTTTATCCCATTATTCAATCATGGCCGTTTGAAAGTGAAACCTCAGAAACAATGCTTGCTGAGGAAAGAGGGGACTCAATAATCATCCTCAATGAGCTTCGCCACCTCAGTGGTTCCGCGCTTAATCTGACTTTGTCAAAAAGGGATACAACCCTCGTCAGTATAAAGGCATACAGCGGTTCTGACCGAATTGAAGAAGGCACAGACTACCGGGGGAAAGAAGTGGTCAGTTATCTTAAACGGATACCGGGCACCGACTGGGCACTTATTGTAAAGACGGATAACGCTGAACTGATGAAGTCCGTCTGGTACCGCTTTGCCAACATAGCAAGCATTGCATTTTTATCCCTGTCGGGCATACTCCTTGGCTTCGTGTTTGTGGTGAAACAGGAAAAGAAGCGGATGTATCAGTCTCTCTATGAAAAGGAACTGGAGAAGAACACTCTCCTGAAAGAGTATGATTACCTGATTCAAAACGCGGGAGATATTATTTTCCTCATTGACGGTAACGGACAGATAGTTGACGCTAACCAAAAAGCATTGAGGGAGTATGGATATAAGCCGGAAGAAATCATCGGACATCAAATAGAGAAACTTCGCGGTAATGGCGGATTCCCCAATGTCAGGGAGATCATGAGAAATTTGCATGACATTGACGGGTTGGTTTTTGAAACTAAACACGTAAAAAGCAATGGTGAGGTGTTTCCTGTTGAAATAAGTGCTAAACTGATTACGCTTGACGGTGAACACTTTTATCAGAGCATTGTAAGAGATATAAGTGAGAGAAAAACCAATGAAATAAAAATAAACCGCCTGAACCGGCTTTATTCAATGCTGAGTGCCTCCAACAAAGCAATCGTAAGAAAAACAAATGCCGATGAACTTTTTGAAGAACTGATACGAGTGGCGCTGCATCTTGGTAAATTCACGGGAGTCTGGATTGGAAAAGTCTCTGAAAACAGACCGATAGAGACTCTTCGGCAGGAAAAGTTTTCTAACGGAAACGCGCAACTGGTTTCGATTTTATTGATGAATAAAATTGATCAGCTTCTTCTATGCTTCTCAGGTCGTCCTGTTTACTATTGTAACAGCATAAAAGCATCTGAATTACTGACTGAAGAAGAAAAGCAGCACATTACTGCTGAGTCGTTTGCAGCGATGAAACTTGAAAACCCGAACGGAGAAATAATTTTCGCGATTTTTCTTTCAGACAAAACGGATTTTTTTGCGGAAGAGGATAAATTGCTTCTTGATGAGATGGCTGAGGACCTCGCTTTTGGATTACGGTACTTCAATATAGAACAGTCTTTTAAGACATCAGAAGCCCGCTTTAAAACCGTGGTTGAGGAATTTCCGGCAGGTGTGTTTATTCTTGATGCCGCGGGCAGAATGACTTACAATAACAGGATTGTGCAGGAAATAACCGGTCTGGATTCTGAAAGTTTATCAGGGTATAAATGGCTGCGCGGGCTGCAGAGGGAAGATAAGCAGCAGTTAATAAGACGTTGGATTAGCGCGCTGAGCGGGGGAGAGAATTTTGAGGCGGGAGGAAATCTTCTGCGCCAGGACGATCAGCAAATCTTCTGGAAAGCAAAAACAGCACCCATTTTTTCCGGTGAGGAAATTATTGGACACGCGGGAATGATTTTTGACGAAAGTGAAGTAATTAAAAAACAGTTCGAAATAAATAAACTATTTGCGGCGGTAAGCCAGACAGCATCAGCGATTGTTATCACTGATACTGAAAGCAGGATTGAGTATGTTAATCCGGCATTTGAAAAAATGACCGGTTACACAGCGGAAGAAGCAATAGGACGAAACCCTCACTTCCTTAAATCAGGTTTGACCAGCGCAGAGACTTTTACAGAAATGTATAAACACCTGACCGCCGGTGAGCCCTGGCGCGGTGAGTTTATTAACCGAAAAAAGGGCGGAGATATATATTACGAGTCTGCCGTGGTTACTCCGGTTATGGATCCATTCGGAAAAATTGTTAACTACCTTGCCGTAAAAGATGATATAACTCAGGTAAGAGAATACCAGTCAACAATCGAAAACCAGGTGCGCCTTCTTGAAGATGTGCTTGAATTGCTGCCGGTGGGAGTATGGATTGTAGATGCAGAAGGAGTTATCCTCCGCGGTAATACTACCGCTAAAAAAATCTGGTCTGGTGCAAAATATGTAGGCATAGAAGAATACGGTGAATATAAGGCAAGATGGTACAAAACCGGAGAGGAGATACTCCCGCACGAATGGGCTGCTGCACGTGCAATAGCAAACCGGGAAACTTCAATTAACGAAGAAGTTGAAATTGACTGCTTTGACGGAACCAGGAAAATAATTTTTAACTCCGCGGTGCCTATTATTAGTGCAAATGGCGAGCTTACTGGTGCGATTATTGTCAATGAGGATATTACCCGGATAAAACAGTCAGAAAAAGAGCTGATTGAATCAAAGGAGCGCGCTGAAGAGTCCAACCGACTCAAAGGAAACTTCCTGGCTAATATGAGCCATGAGTTGAGAACACCAATGATTGGCGTGCTTGGGTATTCTGAGATTATCTATGACGGAGGGTTTGAGGAAGAAGTAGTTGAATACGCACGTCTGATACACAAAAGCGGAAAACGTCTGCTTGACACACTTAACCTGATACTTGATCTTTCCCGCCTTGAAGCCGGAAAACTTGATCTGAGGAAAGATAACGTTGACCTGGTTAAAACCACTATTGATGTTATTCAAAACTTCAGAGGTGCGGCTGAAAGGAACGGATTGTATATAAACCTTGAAACAGATTTCCTCTATATGAATATCCATTCGGATGAACGCCTGCTGACCAGCATTCTGGATAATCTGGTAAACAACGCGGTTAAATACACTCACACCGGCGGGGTAACCGTAAGTATATCATCTGCTGATGAGAGTGAGTCCGGAAAGAGAATGATTAAGATAAGCGTGGCTGATACCGGCATCGGGATAGCAAAAGAAAATCATGAAATGATTTTTGAAGAGTTCAGACAGGTTTCCGAAGGTACAGACCGCGGTTATGAAGGAACCGGACTTGGACTTTCCATAACTAAAAAATTTCTTGAAAAACTGAACGGAGCAATTACACTTGAAAGCGAAGCCGGCTGCGGTTCCGTGTTTCATGTTTCTTTTCCTGCGGAAGTAATTGAAGAACTAAAAAAGGAGAAATCTGAACGAGTGGAAAAACCAACCATAAAAGATGAAGCTTCTTCTAAGAAGAGCATCCTTCTTGTTGAAAACGATGAACTGAATGTTACTATCATTAAAAAATATCTTTACGAAAAATATCTGGTAGAACATGTCTGGAACGGCGAAGCAGCAGTTAAGATAGCCGGTGAAAAAAAGTTTGATGCTGTTCTGATGGATATTAATCTCGGAAAGGGATTGGACGGGCTTGCCGCTACAAAGTGGATACGAAGCTGCCCGTTAAACAGTGAGACACCCGTAATAGCCATGACCGCCTATGCAATGCCCCAGGACCGTGCAACTTTTCTTGAAGGAGGATGCAGCCATTATCTGTCAAAACCCTTCAGGCAGATTGAACTGTTGCGGCTGCTTGAGGATGTGTTGGCCGGTAAAGCCGGGGAAATGATATGATGAATATATCCTGATGTGATGATCAGGAAAAACCGTTCGCATGTTTGCCCTAACCTCTGTGAACCCAAAAAAGGACCCCGTGCTGCTAAGCGGTACGGGGCTTTTTTTTAATTAGAAATTGAAAGTGGAGAATGGATAATTGTTTTCTCGCAAGACCTCGCGCAAAGACACCAAGGCACAAAGAAGATTTTTAACTTTGAGTTAATACAGCCCCTTCCTTAAATCCTGTTCATCGTGTAAATCCCGTAATCGTGTTCCAATACCCCAACCTCGCGCAAAGACGCTATGCCGCAAAGAAGATTTTTAACGCAAAGTACAGCGAAGTTTATCGCAGAGTCACGCAGAGTTTAAATTCACAATTCCTGCTTCATAATTCATGCTTCCTACTCACTATTGGTAAAGATACCGCTTTATTTTAAGTGTCGGTGTCTTTTCAAACGGGTCGGTTTGTTCAATAAATGCTGAGATCTGCGCATAGGTTGGTATCCTACCGTTGATTTCAGTTTTTAGAACAGCAAGTTTTTTTTGGATTTCAACAGCGGCTTGCTTTACGCTAAGTTTAAGAGGGGTGAACAATTCATCAAGCGCTTTGTAGTCAAAATGAACCCGCGCCATGATTTTCCCCTCCTGCTCATAAACCAAAGACTCAAGAACGAACTCCTGTTCATTGATTAGCGCTTCAATTTCTTCCGGATAGATATTCTTTCCGTTGGCGCCGAGTATCATATTTTTGCTTCTGCCCTTGATGAATATATATCCCTCGCGGTCAATAAATCCGAGATCACCGGTTCTGAACCAGCCGTCAGGAGTGAAGACTGCTTCGGTCTTGGCTTTGTCTTCATAATAACCAGGCATTACGTTGTCCCCCTTTACTGCTACTTCGCCAATCTTTGTGGCGGGGTCCTGATCAAGTATCGCAACTTTAACTCCGGGGATTGGGCGACCTACAGACCTGGGTTTGTAAGTCTCTGAGGGGTTTCCGGTCACTAACGGAGAGGTTTCAGTCAGACCGTAACCAACAGAGTAAGGGAACCCTCCCTCATGCAGAAACTGCTCAGCATCCTCTGCAAGAGGTGCGCCTCCTATGCAGAAGAGCCGCATCCTACCGCCGAATGTTTCCATTAGCTTTTTCCCTGCCTTTTTGTGAAGCACTTTTCTCATAAACGGAGTTTTGTGTAGCGTGCGCAGTACTGCACTTTTCTTAAACGCGGGGAGAACTTTATTGCGAAAAATTTTTTCCATAATCAGCGGAACAGACATCATTATAGTAGGTTTTACAATCTGCAGAGCGGGAAGCAGAACCGCCGGAACGGGCATTCCGTTAAGGTAATTGATAAAAGCCCCTGTATATACCGGAGTGATCATCCCCAGAGTGCACTCAAATGTATGCGAAAGGGGAAGGATAGAAAGCAGTGTGTCGCTCTGTTTAATGCCGGACATTTCAACCGTTGCCAACACATTTGCCACAATATTCTTATGAGTGAGCACAACCCCCTTTGAGTGTCCGGTTGTACCGGATGTATATATCAGCGAAGCCATATCATCCTCGGAGGGAATGTAATCCTTTTCTTCTTCTCCTGTTCCGAATACCCTGTCTCGTATTTTTTCGAGACCGCGTTTTCCTTCTTCGGCCAGCGTTTCAAGAAAGCCGTTTTCCTTTTTTTCCTGAATGGGAGAAAAGTCATCCATCAGAAATTTATTACTAAGAGCGGGGTAGTCGTCATTCTCCAGTTTTGTCAGATATTTTGCTGAAACAAAGAGCACTTTCACTTTTGCATGGCGCAGTATATAATCAATCTCAACCGGACTGAAGTCGTACATTATAGGCACTGCCACCGCGCCCATGGTGGTTGCGGTAAAGTAACAGACCGGCCAGTTGGGCATATTTTCACCGAGCAGGGCAATACGGTCTCCTTTTTTCACGCCGGACTCCCGCAGGAAATCACGGAGCCGAAACACCTTATCACCGAATTCTCTGTAAGTAATGGGGGTCTGCCCCGCCCATCCCATCGCTTTGTTTGAAGGGTACTCTCTGATGGTATGATTCAGAAGGTTATATAATGTTCTTGATTCCATGGTCGTGATCTTTCAAAAAATGTTACTGTTCGGGCGGTGCGTGATGTTTAAGCGGACCCCAGGAGGATAGATATTGTGAGATGGCGGAGTAAGGAAGAAACAGACGTATTTCTCCCGCCGAATAAGGAGCTATCTCATAAGGATTATATATAAACGTAATGCCGTCTTTAGACGGAAAAAACTCACTGCTCAGATACAGTTTGTTTTCGGGAAACCAAAAGCCATGTTCGTTAATAAACCCATCCTGCGGCAGGTCAAGTGATTTGCGGAAAATCTTTTCTGCTGCTACCAGCAGCTCTTCCATCTTATCCCGCGGAAATATATATTCAAGCGAGAGGAGCTGTCCTGTAATTAGTGAATAGTTAAATGCGGACTGAGAATAGTTGGAATGAGCTCCGCCGGTATATCCCCCCTCATACACCCCGAATGAAAAAATGTACTCACTGTTAAACAGAACCTGAATCTCGCGAAGGTAGTCAAGGGGAAGGTTTGACATACCCCACTCCTCACGGTCGGCATCAATTTCGCGAATGAAGGTTTCAGGTACATCTTCCGGTTTTTTTGCAAATCCGCCGTTAACAAAAAACTGGTGTGTTTTTAAGGCAATATCAGCGCGGAGCCGGTCAATTACTACGCGGGCAACAGCGTTGTTGGTGCTTCCTGTTATTTCTGGCCAGATCAGAATGGCTTTCGTGCAGCCGCCAGCCATATAGCGCTCCGTTTGGGGACAGTTCTTATTTGCCCTCTCAATTTTTTTTACAGTGTAAACAATTGAATCAATCTGCGGAAATGCTGAAAAACTGACCGCCAAAAGGAGGATGATCGTGAGGAATCCCCTGAAGAAACTCATTTTTTTTATCTTTCAAATTACTGTTAAAACCATGCAGTAAAATAAGGAATTGGGTAAAGAGATAAACGGAGAAAATTAGCAGGGTTCACTTTTTAACATGGATGGGTATCTTTTATCACAGAAAATCTAATCGCTCTCAAGTGAACTGGCGGACAGGCAATTTTCACAAAAATGTAGCGAAGAACCGGCCAGAGGTTTGCTCAGGAGCCCCAATTCTTTAGCTTTTATCCCCGCCGGTGCTTAAGTTTCGGAATCTTGTTTTCTGAAATCTCATCAAACCAAATGGACGAACAAAAACTGATAGAACTGGCTAAAGCCGGTGACCGCAAAGCTCTGGGAGATCTGGTTAAAAAATACACCCAGACCATCTATAACTTTGCGTATAAAATCTGCCGTGATAAGGAAAAAGCCGAAAACACCATGTCTGAGACTTTTTTTAGTATGGTAAAGGCGATACATCAGTTTGACGGAAACAGCAAGCTCTCAACATGGCTTTACCGGATTGTGGTGAATCATTGCTTTATGCTGGCACGGGCTGACAAATCTCATCTGTTTAACGATCCGGAAACGGATGAGGGACTCTTTGATGACCGCTACTTTACTGACTGGAGCTCGCTCCCGTTAAAAAATGTGGAAAACGAAGAGCTGCGCCGGGTGCTTGATGATGCAGTCTCACAACTTGCACCGGAATACAGAATCGTCTTTATGCTGCGTGACGTTGAAGGTAATTCAACTGAAGAAACGGCTGAAATAACCGGACTAACCATAGCCGCGGTTAAGAGTCGTCTGCACCGTGCGCGTGCGTTTTTACGAAAGGAAATAACAAAGGCATTTCAGAAATGAGCGAAAAAAAAGTTACCTGCGGTGATGTGATGAATCACATTTGCGAAAGTCTTGGCGAGGAACTTGCAACCCAACGCTGCAAGGAAATCCGCGCGCATCTTAAAGAATGCACCTGCTGCCAGCAGTATTTTGAGTCGGTTGAGATGACCATAGACTTTTATAAAAACTATAACTTCACTGCATCGGATGACGTCTGCAAAAATCTTCTCAAGAAACTGAATCTTGAATAATGCGGATGGCTGATGAACGGGGGAAGCATAACGCTTCCTGAGAGACCCCATGCATCAGACTGTATATACGCCTCCTTCAGGAGGACGCCCCTCAACCCTGTCTTTAAATCATTCCCGGAGTTACCCCAACCATGTATATACTCAGATTATTTGTCTTCATAACCTTACTTGTCAGCGTTATGACAGCCCAAACCCCTCAGTTTAACTTAATGCCCTATCCGAAGGAGATTGCCTTAACCGGTGATCACTTCCGGCTGACTAAAGATTTTGATATATCCATTTTCGGAATAGAAGACACAGACCTGCAAATGTATGCTTCGCGGGTGCTGAGGCGCCTTTCGGGCAGAACAGGGCTCTTCTTTCCGCAGGACTATATAACCAATGCATCGCGGTATGACTCCTCTGATCTTAAAATATATGTTGAACGTGCCGGTAAACTGGTGATTAATGAGGATGAGTCATACTATCTGAGCATATCTTCATCATCGGTCATGCTTAAAGCGCAGACAACATTCGGCGTGATGCGCGGGCTTGAAACCATTCTTCAGATGCTTGGCTCTGATGAGAGGGGCTACTACCTGACAGGCGCGCGAGTAACGGATGAACCGCGCTTCACCTGGCGCGGGCTGATGATAGATGTCTGTCGCCACTGGATGCCGATGGATGTGGTTAAGCGTAACATTGACGCAATGGCCGCGGTAAAACTAAATGTGCTGCATCTGCACTTGAGCGAAGATCAGGGATTCCGTATTGAAAGCAAAAAATATCCGCAGCTTCATTTGCTTGGCTCTGATGGCGACTACTATACACAGGAAGAAATTAAAACCATTATCCAATACGCCGCTGCACGCGGAATTCGTGTATATCCGGAGTTTGATGTGCCCGGTCATACTACGGCCTGGTTTGTTGCATTTCCTGAACTTGCCTCAGCACCCGGGCCTTACAAAATTGAGCGCAACTGGGGAGTGTTTGACCCGACCATGAACCCGACTATTGAACGGACGTATGAAGTGCTTGATACACTTTTCACAGAGATGGCAGCACTTTTTCCGGATGAGTATTTCCACATTGGCGGAGATGAGAACAACGGCAAACAGTGGAATGCAAACCAGGATATACAGAAGTTTATGAAAGAGAACGGGATTAAGGACAACCATGAACTTCAGGCAATGTTCAACAAAAGAATGCTGAAAATTCTCACCCGCAACGGAAAGAAAATGATCGGGTGGGACGAAATTTTTCAGCCGGAGCTTCCGAAAGATATTGTGATACATTCGTGGCGCGGAGTGAAGTATCTCTTTGAATCAGCCCGCAAGGGATATATGGGTATTCTTTCAAACGGTTACTATATTGACTTAATACAGCCGGCGGAGTATCATTATCTGAATGACCCGGCACCGGTTGACTCGGTGCTTACGGAGGAAGAACGTGCCCGAATCCTTGGCGGTGAAGTAACAAGCTGGGCCGAACTGGTTACGCCGGAAACAATTGACAGCCGCATCTGGCCGAGAACCGCAGCCATCGCAGAACGGCTCTGGTCACCGGGCACTCTGCGCGATGTGGAATCAATGTACCAGAGAATGGAATATATAAGCTATCAGCTTGAAGAGCTGGGGCTGCTTCATATCAAGAATTATGATATGATGCTGCGCCGGCTGACCGGTTACCGGGATTTTGCCGGGCTGAAAAAGTTTGTTGATATACTCGAACCGGTTAAGATATATACACGTCACCGTCAGGGGGTGAAATACACCAGTTACTCCCCCTATACCCGGGTTGCGGATGCTGCACGTCCGGAAAGCATGATCAGCCGCCGTATAAGAAAGATTTTTGAAGAGCTGATGGCGGGGAACACAAAAAACGCCGCTGAACTAAAATTACTCCTGAAAGAAGTAAAGGAGAGACAGACAGCCGTAAAGGAAATCCTGCAAGTTTCGCCGGTACTGCGGGAAATGCAGCCAATGTCAGAGAACTTAACAAAACTCGCGCAGCTTGGCATTGAAGCAGTGGATATATATCTTTCTAAGAAAAAGCCGGCAAAAAACTGGCATAAAAAGGTTGAGCCGGTATTACTTGAAGCCGAAAAACCATACGGACAGACGGAAATACCATTTGCAAAAACCGTCAGCGAATTTGTGCATTTGTTGATAAAATAATATTTTCGTTTGTAGAGACGATGCATGCATCGTCTCTACCCGGACATTGATGACAATGATATACACCCGCATTGAAAACCACCAACCTGTTTAAAAGCGTAGAGCCACGCCGCGGCGTGGCTCTACAATGCTTTGTAATACCGGAACTGGTGTTTTAATAAAATTCCAATCCGTTGAGACGATTCATGTATCGTCTCTACCCGGACATGATTTCGACACACATATACACCTGTTACGAAAACCGTCAACCTGTTTAAAACCGTAAAGCCACGCCGCGGCGTGGCTCTACAATGTTTTGTTATGTATGAATCATTATATCGGGCAATATCCAATCAATTCATAATTCATACTTCATTTACAGGTTTGTTAAGCTGAATGGTATGCTTACGCCTATATTAAAAGTAAGAATATCTGTCTCTGAGGTGGTGATGTCGTATGACACTGTTCCGTTATTCGAATCTACTTTTACTCCTCCTCTTTTGATGTAGTCCGCTTCGGTTCCCACCAGATACCTCATCTTTATGTCTAACCAGACCGGTATGTCATTTGCATCTTCCGGTGAATAGACCTTAATCATCACTCCGGCTCCAGCTCCGTAACTCCAGGCAACATCATCAAAGTTGGTGGAAGATGCAATATCTTCACCTGAATATTGATTTCTGACACTGGTTGTGGTATAAAGATATGATCCACCAAGAAGTACGTCTGCATAAGGTCGAACTAATGTATTATTTGTTGCGAAGCGCATCAAAAGATGAAAATTCATAATATTATAGCTGCGATCAACGTCAACGGTAACATCGGGATTTGTATTACTAAATGCCGATTCACGGCTTTCGCTGCCAAAGGTTAAAAAGCTGAAGTTAGCGCCAAGTCCAAAGTTTAAAGCGCCGGCTTTTGCATTAAGAAAAGTGCCCTCTACACTTCCGCCAAATCCGGTGGTTTTATTATTTGCGTAAAAATTACCCCGCGGAAATGCCAAAGTAAGGTTTACTCCGGCCGTCTGAGCGAGTGAGGTTTCTGATAAAAATCCTGACAGTATCAGGGTGATAAAAAGTAAAAATGATTTTTTCATTGTATTGCGGAATTCGTTAATAAATACAAGGTAAAATTACAAAAAAGTGGAGGAATGTCAGACAAGATGGAATGTCCGGTCAGGGTTGTATATAAAAGGCGTGAAGAGCGGATGAACGGTGGAATCAGACAACAGCTTCGGGTGGGAAGTCTATCATAACAGTGGCACCGCTGCCGGGACTGCTGTTAACCCGTATTCCCCAGCCGAGTGACTGAAGTATGGTGCGCGAAAGAGAAAGCCCAAGCCCCGTCCCGCCAGAGCCGGACTTAGTTGTGAAAAACGGCTCAAATATCTTAGAAAGATGTTCCGGTTTGATTCCGGAACCGGTATCCCTTATTTCAAGTGCCGCTCCCCGTTCTGCCTCCGCAATGGTTATATATATGTCACCACCGGTTGTGCCGGCTGCTTCAAGTGAGTTGGTTATCAGATTGATAAGAACCTGCGAAAGTTTTGACCTGCTCCCCCGGAGAAAAAATGAATCGGAAATTGATATATGGGCGGCAACCTGCCTTTTGGTGATCTGCGGTGTTAAGAGCCGCATCACTCCTTCAACGGTTTCTTTCAAGCTGAATGATTCAACTTCCCCTTCGGGTTCTGCCCGCGCAATATTTTTCAGATCCATGATAATCTTGGTGATGCGCTGGGCCCCCTCGTGCATATCAGCTATAACGTCTCCCATTTCTGACTTAAACCTTTTATATGGCAATGAACCTACTTTAAGGGACGAGGTATCCTGGACGCTGCCCTCGATTATTGAAAAAATCTCACGAAAACTTTTCTCAATGAAAGGGATATTAAACAGGATAAATGAATTTGGATTATTAATTTCATGCGCCACACCGGCAACAAGCATACCCAGTGAAGCTAACTTATCGGACTGCTGAAGCTGCATCTGACGTTCTTTTTTCTCTCGCTCAAGATTTTTTGTCTCGGTGATATCTGTCAGCCGCACCAGATGACAAAGTTCCCCTTTAATATATACCGGCGAGGAAGTTACCAGACAGGATATTGTTTGCATCTGCTGATTCATTATTTCTGCCTCGGCGCCCCCGTGAATGGTGTGTTTTTCTTCAAATGCTGTATAAAATGCCGCATCACTTTTGGATATATAATCGTATGGAAAGCGGCTTCGGTCAATAAAATCTTCACCTTTTCCGGTGAGCGCCGCGAAAGCGCTGTTAAAACTGATTATCCTGTGCAGGTTGTCGGTGAGAAGAAGTGCATCGGCAGAAGAATCAAAAACCGATTTGTAAAGATGCTCACTCTCCCGCAGAGCTTTTTCGGTAATTCTCTTCACATTCAGCAGTTTGCGTATATCCTGAGCAAGAGTGTTTATTTCATCTTCACCGGGAAGCGAGAAACTTACCTCCGCATCCTCATGTTCGCGGAGATAGAGAAGAATGTTACTGAGCGTCCGGATTCTTACAATAAGCTGTTTGTAAAACAAAAGGGAAAGTAAAAACGAAACGAAAAGCCCCGCAAGCGCAGATATAATAATAAGCATGAGAGAAGTTGACCAGCCCCCCGCATGATGATTCCCGGGGTAGTAAATATGAAGAAAGCCAAGCAGAATGAACCCGGCTGTAGTTACAGAAAAAAGATAGAACAGAGTCCGCCCTAAGAGTGTTCGGGAGAAAAACTCCTGCATTCGGGGGAGCTGATGTACGGGGTTGTTCATTAAAATTTCTGATTTACCTAAGGCAAGTTACATATTTCAAAAGAAAAAGAGGTAACGGAAAAAAAATAAAAAACCCCGTCCTGAGTTTGGAAAGCGGGACGGGGTTATAAAGCGGTCAGTAATAAGTGAAGCTTATTTGAGCAAAGTCATCTTTCTGATCTGGCGGAATTCTTTTCCGTCAGAGGAAACTGCGGTGAAACGGTATATATAAATACCGGATGTAAGCCGCAGCGATGCCGCATCTATCATCAGCTTGTGGTATCCGGCTGAAAGCTCTCCGTTAAGAAGAGTTGCGGCTTTTTCACCGGTTACTGTGTAAAGTTCCATAGTAACGCGGGCATCAGCAGGAAGCTGGAAGTCAACCGTGGTGGCAGGATTAAACGGGTTTGGGTAGTTCTGTGAAACCGCGAACTCCGTTGGTACGCCGAGTGAAACTTCCACAACCGGACTGAATTTATAGGAACCATCAAAGTCAACCGTCTTTAGGCGGTAGCTGTAAGCTCCAGCCGGAACGCTGCGGTCAGTAAAGCTGTAGGTTCTGATTTCGGTGCTGAAACCAGCAGCGGAGACTTCACCTGCTGCAAGCCATGAGCCGCCTAAGGCCATTCTTTCAATAACAAAAGATTTACTGTTCAGTTCGGTAACGGTAGTCCAGGTGAGAACAACATTGTTATCAGAAACATTGGCTGAAAATGAAGCAAGCTCAACCGGAAGCGGTACCAGACCTTCATCAGCACCGACGTATGGTTTTGATCCACTGCGTGTATTGCCGTCATAATCATCGGTGATCCATGCAATTGGAGTGCCGGCCAGATTGAGGTCACCGACTGAGCTGCCTGCCAGATGCAAATCAAGCGAATCAACAAAGGAAGCATTAACGAAACCGGAGTTCTGTTCGTGAGGAGCTGCTGAGTCGCGATACTGCGAGATGCTGTTATAAACAAACCCGCCCCATCCGGCGTGCAGAGCTGCGCTGTCAGAACCGTAGTATATATTGAAGTCAACATCAAGAACGCCTGCTGTGGTGCTGCTGATAAACGAGGCGGTATGAAACGTTCCTGATGTCCCGCCGGTTCTGCGGTTAATGATCAGGTTGTTTTTTGCAGAAAAAGAGGAAGTATCACCGGTGTTGCTTTTAACAAATCCTGCCGAAATAATATTGCCCGCGGTTCCGCCGGTATGCAGTCCGCCGATATATATAGTATTGTAAAACAATTCAGCGGTATAGTCGCCCGTGCCGGCAAGTTGCACTCCGTATATAGAGGTTTTTGTGCCGTTATCCAGCGGAAGTGAAATCATATTGTTATATATCTGAAGCGTTCCGCCGTTTGAGGATGAGGAAACCGTAATGCCGCGCACGGTGGATGTTGCCGTATTGGCCAGATTATATATCCTGTTATATGCAACCTTGTTGGTGCCCAGAACAATGGCAATATTTAAACCAGAGTGAGCGGATGTATAAAACTGAGTCTGATAGATTTCATTGTAGCTGATATCAAAACTGTTGGTGCCTGAAAGAACCCAAATTCCGGCGAAGCCAAAATCATAAATTTTGTTGTGCCGGACAGCGATGTTTTTGTTTGGGTTTGCGGCGGTGCCTGCAATGCCAATAGCTGAACGTCCGCCGAACACTTCATTGTATTCAAAAACGTTATCTGAGTTGCCCTCCGGATTGCTTGCAGAAAGCTGAAACTCAACCGTACGCGGACCTGCGGTGAGCTGAGTATTGCTGACGAATTTGCAATTGACTACCACGTTATTTGTTGCACCGTTAAGGTAGCGGAGCGCTGAGGAGTTAGAACCGGAGGAAGAAAGATTTTGAATGGTCATATTGATTACGGAGCCGCCCGGGCCATTACCGGCGTTTCCGTTAATGAAAACAAAGTCTGCACCGTCAAGCTGCCATGATGGGGTGTTGGTTGGCGTTCCGCCAACGGTAACCATTGTTACTCCGGCAGCGGGGTAAACCTGAATTTTCTGGGAGGCACTCGCGCCATCCTTCTGTGTGAAAGAAATAGGCAGGGTTTCGTTTGCACCGGTGTACGATGCCTGAATAACAATGCTATAGCCCTGAGTCATGGGGGAAGGGATGGCATTGTAAGCTGCCTGAAGTGAATTATGGCTGCTGACCAGGGCGTTGGCGCCGTCTCTGAGCTCAACAGAGTTATCCTGAGCCGAGAGGAAAACCGAAAACAGAAGCAAAAAAGAAAAAAGAAGCCGTTTTGTCATGAGGGAATCCTTATATGATGTAATTGAAAAACTGATATCCTATCAGGAAAAAGCCATGCAGCAGGAAAGAAAAAGAAAACTGCATTTATGAGGGAAATAATATGAAAAAACGGTCAAATAACCAACTGATTCAATGTACAATTTACAATGAACAATGTACAATGAGGAAAGGAAAATGAACAATAAAAAAAATGGATGAGCCGGGATGGCTCCTTTGGGGCCCCAAAATGCTGAGTGAGCTGCCTGCCCCTCTGGCGAAAATTGCGGGGTTATATATATAGGTGCTAAATCAATTACTTAAGAACAAGGACAGAAAGGAACATAAGGAGAGCAAGGATGAGAGCGAATATATATACCGCCCCACCATGGATCTGGTTTGGTAGAGTGTGTGTGTCTGCCCAGGCATGAATGCCGGGGTTAAATATACGGGCTCTAATCCTGTTAATCGTGCGCATCCCCGAATCGTGTTCAACTTCTTAATTAAAAATTATCCACTCTCCATTTTCCATTATCAATTCCTTCTCTTGTCTTTTTTTATGAGTACAACTTTATACATCCGCACGTCCCGCTTGTTGAAGACCATTGGGGCGACCATCGGGTTGAAGGAAAGCAGCGCTACTTTCTGCTGATCGTTGACGGGGAGACTGCAGAGCTTGATAGCACCACGGGTTTTGTCCCACCGGGCAGCAACGATATCATTGTTGGCAACCGGAGCACTTGAACTGATAAGAAGCATATCTCCTGGTTGTATGAAAGGCATCATGCTGTAGCCAAGTTCTTCATCCACTTTAAGAAAGAAATGATCCTCCGGTTTAAAGTCCAGCACTTCTGACTGCAACCACTCAGTCATGTCATATATCTCACCCCGGCCGGCCGGAACGGTTGCCTCAACACGGTACTGCGGAAAGAGCGGACGGGTTTCGTTCTCTTCGTTTTCTCCCGTCCCGAAAAGCAGCCAGTCTATACTGCACCCCATATTCCTGAGCCGTTCTGTGAAAGTTGCTCCGGGGAGACTCTGACCATTCAGATAGCTATTCCGGATAGAGTCAGCGGTTGTTCCCAGCGCTGCTGCTGCTTCGTTCATGTTTGTGTATCGGTTCAGGAGGAAGCGCTTAAGACGCGCCCCGACAGCTTTTTTATCAATTTTCATTTTTTTTTGCAATTCCGGCTTGACATGACAGAAAAAATCTATTAGGTTAATATAAGTAAATTACTTAGAATATCAAACCACCATCAGAGTAGAAATGGAGGAAGAATGAACCGCGAAAACAGGTATGACTCACTTTTCAGATACTACGGCGAGCAACACGGAGTTGACTGGCTGCTGCTTAAGGCACAAGTAAGGGCAGAAAGCGGGTTTAACCCCGATGCTATCAGTATTGCCGGGGCGCGGGGGCTCAGCCAGTTTATGACTAACACCTGGAAGGAATGGGGAGACGGAAAACCGGGGGTGAACCCTTTTCCTCCGGACGGGCTTTATGACCCGCGTGACCCGGAAGATGCCATAAAAGCACAGGCAGCGTATATGTCCTGGCTAAAGCGTCAGTTCGGAGGTGATATTCGGCTCACCCTGGCTGCCTATAACTGCGGCATAGGGAGGGTAATGAAATTAGTTGAAGACAAAACCTACCGTTCCATCCAGTTAAAGCTGCCTAAGGAAACAAGGGAATATATAGCGCGGGTCTCCGCATTTTATGAAGAGTATATACAGGAGCAGACCAAAAGAAGGGAGTCAGCTTATGCACTTTGACTGGCTGAAGGAAATGGATATCCGTCATCTGAAGGGTGATATGAGGCAGGTGGCTGAAATAACCGGAATGGAAAAATTTATTCTCCTGTTTAACGCGTTTAATAAAACCGAACTGTATTTTTCTGAAAACCAGCTTGAGGAAGCAGTGGCTGAGTATTTAAGGAGGCATCCGGAGAAAGACCACAAACAACTCGCCCGCAAGCTGGGGATAAGCGTGAGAAAAGTAAAGAAATTAATTAGTTGTCAGGAATGAGGTTTAATAATAAAAAGCTCTAGCAAAGCTGACAAGACACAAAGGGTTTTACTATACACCGGCAAAAATCTCCTTGCTGTTTTTATTGTCTTTATGTCCTTGAGCTTTGACAGAGAAGACTCAAAACCACAAAGAAGAATATTAATCGCAGAGAAAAGCAGTCCGCCACCGCGGATCACGCAGAGTTTCAAAGCATAATCAACCCCGGTTTTATGAATCAAACAATTCCTAATTCATACTTCAAAACTCATAATTCTTTTACCTATTTTTGTGGTATCACTTTAACAAAAGAAGTTTTGCCATGTCCGGAATGATATCGCTAAAAGACGCCGCTGATGAATTCCTTTCTTATAAAAGAATAGCAGTCGCCGGTGTTTCCCGCACTAAAAAAGATGCCGCCAATCTTATTTATATAACTTTACGTAAACGCGGTTATCAGGTATTTGCTGTTAACCCCAATGCCACAAGCGTTGAAGGAGACACCTGTTACCCCTCACTGGCTGCTATACCCGGCGGAGCCGATGCGGTTGTGATAGCGCTCGCACCGGAGAAGTCGAAACTGACTGCACTTGAAGCTGCAGAGGTCGGTGTTAAAGCAGTCTGGATGCATAAGTCATTCGGTGATAGTGTATCTGAAGAAGCCGCAGCAGTGTGCAGAGAAAAAGGAATGCTGGTTCTCCCCGGCGGATGCCCAATGATGTTCAGTAAGCCGGTTGACTTTGGTCATCTCTGCATCAGAGGTGTGCTGAGTGTGTTTGGCCGGATTCCTAAAAAAGTAAATGTACATTAAAAAAATGAACAATGTACAATGAACAATGTACAAGAGACCTGACAACTTAATCCTGTCAATCATGTCCATCCTTTAATCGTGTTCCATTAGCTTATTCCCTGGCACGCGGATTTTACGGATGCAAGCACCGCGGATTATATACAGATCCGGAACTTCAATATGGCTGAGGAATAGTTATTTGGTATAACTTAGTGCAAGTAGCGTACGACCGATGAGTCATTAAACCCGCCAATGGCACGCGGATTTTACAGATGCAAGCAACGCAGATTTATACTGATCGGAAAATCAACGTATAATTAACAAGAGACCCTTACAACTTAATCCTGTCAATCATGTCCATCCTTTAATCGTCTTCCGGTTAAATTAGTATATATATAAACCCACATTCATTACTAACTACTAATTATTTAAGCTGTCCCCGCAGTTTTCTACTGTAGCGCTGACTGACGGTTATAGGTTCTTCGAGTGTATTCATGGTCAATTTGTAGGTATAGTTTTGAGCGTGATCAAACCTGAGAACGTGATCGGTGTTTATTATATATGACCGGTGAACACGCATAAATTTTTCCACGGGCAGAATTTCCTCCCACGTCTTCATGGTTTTGCGAAGGATGTAACCTGAGGCCGTGGTTGTTACAATGGTATAATCATCATTAGCTTTAATCAAAACAATATCGGCGAGTTTAACCATTCCGGGGGAGTCAACATCATCAATAAAAATTACGCCTTCGTAGCTCAGGCGGGTTTTATTTTGATCTTCAGGTTCAACAAATGATGAACCTCCTTTTACTTGTACAAAATGAATATCCTTGAGCAGTTCGTTTCTTTTTGCAGTCTGAATCTCTATAGCTTTAAGAAGTTCGGCGCGCGTGAAGGGTTTGGTTATATAATCATCCGCGCCGAGTTCCATACCATGGCGGACGTCCTGACGGTCAAC
>JADLAF010000143.1 GCA_020848375.1 Ignavibacteriaceae bacterium | reverse complement strand
ATTTTAAAGGAAATTTCATGAAAATGTCATTTGGAGCATTCTTTGTATTGCTCTGTCATTGGGTAAGCTTTGGACAAAGCTCTCCCTATATTCTCACTTTAGAGCAAGCCGTTCAGGCAGCTCTTGAAAACAACCCCAGATACCTGGAAGCCAAATATGAGGTGGCGGCTTCTAAAGCCTCCTATTGGAGTGCTATTTCTCTTCCGCAGCCATCTTTTGAAATTAGTTATAATTTTGTTCCGCAAGGCGCCGGACTATCTCAATATGATGAAAATAACATAGGGGTAAGTCAGAGTTTTGATTTTCCAACGCTTTATTTTCTCCGCGCATCCGTGGCTGATTATACGACTGATCAAAAAATCAATCGGTTAGAATTGGTTAGAAATAAACTTATTCATAAGGTCAAACAGTCATATAACAAACTACTCATGTTAAAGTATAAGGTAATGTTTACCGAACAAATTCTGTCAGTAGCCCAAGAGTTGCATACAAAAATTGAACGCAAAACTATTCTGGGAGAAAGTTCAAAACTTGAAAGTTTAACAGCTTCTGTTCAGTATACCGAAGCTGAAAACAATTTGGCTATCGCCAATAATGATTTACAATTAGCTAAGGCGGAATTAATAAACATACTTGGACCAGAAAAATTCAAAAATCCAGGAATTCTCTTGGCGGATTCCTTATATGTGGATGCTTCACCGCTTGATTTCTCTGAGTTGTTGGATGCGGTTAATAAAACAAATCCACAAATAAGTGAAGCAAATGTGTTAAAAGAATTAGCGGCAACTGAGAAGAAAATTTCATGGCATTCACTTTTGCCAGCTTTTACGTTATCATGGTATAAACAATCCCGCGGGGGAAACACTAACTTTTACGGAGCTTCATTAGGTTTATCTTTTCCTCTTTGGTTCATGTTTGAAAACAGAGGAAAAATAGCTGAGGCCACTGCAAAATATTCAATTGCAGAAGAGCAAGTAAGGACGTTGAATAATGATCTTGTCCTACAACTTGAAGAAGCTTATGCTATATTCAAAAATGCAGATAAACAAAAAGCACTTTATTCGAATACACTGATTCCGCAATCTCAGACAGTTTTTGAAATAGCTCTTAAAAGTTATATTGAAGGTGAGGCATCATATCTGGATTTTTTGCAGGCGAACAGATTATTACATGAAACACGCAATGGATATATCCAGTCAATACTCAATCAAATAAGTGCTGCTCTTACTTTAGAAGAACTTAGCAGTATCACAATGGTAAAAACTAGGCAACAGGAATTGAAATGAAAAAATTACGGTTAATAGCATACATACTCTTAGTTTTGTCAGTTCTGATATCCGGATGTAAATCAGAATCAAATGAAACCACCGAAGAACACCACGAAGAAACCTCAGATACAGTATTATTATCAGATTCTGCAATAGCGGAAATTCATCTGAAAACCATTAAGATTTATTCAAAAATTTTCACGGGATCATTTTCACTTACCGCGGAAGTCAAAGCAGATCAAAACAATGAGGCACTGGTCGGTCCCCTTTTGGCCGGACGAGTACATGAAGTTCTTGTTAACACAGGCCAATATGTGAGAAAAGGAGATGTATTAATGACTGTAGAGGGTTTGGAAGTTGGTGAGTTAAAAGCGTCATATTTGAAAACAAAAACAGCCGTGGAATTTGCTAAGGCAAATTACGAAAGAACGAAAAAGCTTTTCTCAGAAAAAATTGGTTCCCAAAAAGAATTTCTCATGGCACAGGCAGACTATGATAAAGCTAAAGCTGAATTTAAGGCCGAGGATAAAAAAATCCATTCAATAGGGTTAAGTGATAAAGATATTGAAGAAAGCTTTAATGAGGATCACACTTCGGGAACGTTAACCATAAGGGCACCTATCAGCGGAGTTATAATAGAAAGAAATGTAGTAACAGGGCAATTTGTTGAGCCGTCTGAAAATGCTTTCCGAATACTGAATACCTCTTCAGTATGGGTGGATGGCCAGGTTTTCGAAAAGGATATTGCAAGGATAAATACGAATGCTTCCATTTTCTTTGAAAGTTCAGCCTATCCGGAAGAAAAATTTGAAGGCAGAATCTCCTTTGTTGGTCAAATGCTGGATAAACAAACAAGAACGGTTACTGTCAGGGCAACGCTGCAGAACTCAAAAGGAAAACTGAAACCTCATCTTTTTGGCGAAATGCATATACCTGTTTCGGGAAACAAAACTGCGATATTTGTTCCTGAATCAGCAGTTTTTTCACTAGACGGAAATGATTTTGTGTTCGTTAAGGTGAGTGCTGATTCATTTATCAAAAGGATGGTTAAAATCCGGAAGTACTCAGCTTCTGAAATTGAAATAATAGAGGGGATTATTGAAGGCGAAGAGGTTGTTAGTCAGGGAGTGTATTATTTAGTAAGCGTATTACAAAAAGACCAGATTGAAGAGGATGAACATTAATGTTAGCAAGGATTATTGAATATACACTAAACCAAAAAGCGCTTATTATAATTGCTTCTTTGTTTATCATTTCTTTAGGCATCTATTCATACGTAACATTGCCAATTGATGCTTTTCCTGATGTTACTAATATTCAGGTTGAGATAGTAAGTCATGCGAATACGCTTTCGGCTGAAGAAATTGAAAGAAAAGTAACCTATCCGATTGAAATGGCCATGCGCGGATTGCCGGATATCAAGCAAATCAGGTCAGTAACTAAGTTTGGACTTTCAATAGTTACTATCATCTTTAAGGATGGTGTGGATATCTATTTTGCGCGGCAGCTTGTTTTTGAGCGTCTGGCCGAAGCCCGGGAGAATGTTCCCGCTGGTGTTGAGGTTGCTCTTGGACCAGTCGCTACGGTAATGGGAGAGATCTATCAATATACATTAGAAGGAACGTTTCCAACTGACTCTTTAGGGAGGGTCTCATTTCTTTCTGAATTGAGAACAATTCAGGAATGGGTTGTAACTCCTCTTCTCAAGAATATACAAGGTGTTAACGAAATCAATTCATTTGGGGGATATTTTAAGCAGTATCAGGTGCTGCTAAAACCGGAACAACTGCTCACTTATTCACTTTCACCAGAGGAAGTATTTTCCGCTCTGGAAAACAACAACCAGAATGTGGGAGGCAGCATTATTGAGAGAAATTCTTTTCAGTACATTGTCAGAGGGTTGGGTCTTATCAAAGAGATTCGGGATATTGAGAATATCGTCCTGAAACAAAACAACGGTACTCCGGTATATCTAAAGCAGGTTGCTGAAATCAAGGAGGGACAAGCTGTAAGAATGGGGGCGGCTATGAAAGACGGAAAATATGAAGCTGTTGGTGGTATAGTAATGATGCTGCGCGGTGAAAACAGTAAAGCGGTTGTGAGCCGGGTCAAGGAAAAAGTTCACGAGATAAATGAAAACAATATTCTGCCTGCCGGAATAAAAATTGTTCCCTATTACGACAGGACTGAAATAGTGAATGCCAGTGTCCAAACAGTTAACAAGGCATTAATTGAAGGAGCCATTTTAGTATTAATTATTCTTTACATTCTCCTTCGAAGTTTCAGAGGCAGTTTTGTTGTGCTAATCGCTCTACCGCTGTCACTGCTTGCAACTTTTATCGTAATGCGATTTGCCGGATTGAGTGCAAATCTAATGTCCTTGGGGGGGCTTGCAATATCAATCGGAATGATAATAGATGCAACAATTATTCAGGTTGAGAATGTGCAGCGCCATCTCGGTGAAGCTCCGAAAGAGGAAACAAAAATAAGAACAGTTCTAAAAGCTGTTCTTGAAGTTAGAAAACCAAGTATTTTCGGGGAGTTAATCATAGCTATCACCTTTATACCCATACTTTCGTTAGAAGGAATAGAGGGTAAGATGTTTGGTCCGTTAGCACAGACTGTAGCTGTTGCGGTTATGGCTTCGATGCTGCTTTCAATTTTTGTTATTCCAGTATTATGTTATATGTTTCTTAAACCGGCAAAGGAGAAACCTAACCCGGTAATGCAATTTGCAGGAAGCATATATATAAAAATGCTGGACTGGACAATTGATAAAAAAGGGGTATTACTGAGTATGGCCGCAATTTTGTTACTTGTTTCAATTTTTCTTATCTCCAGACTGGGAACCGAGTTTATACCGGTAATGGATGAAGGGGCCTTCGATGCAGATGTAGTGTTATTGCCCGGGGTTTCACTTGATAAAGCGATGGAAATAAATCAATTAGTTTCAAAAAAACTAAAAGCGTTTTCTGAATTGGATGTTCTGGTAAGCCGCACGGGTCAAACAGGTGTTTCGCTGGACACCAGGGGAGCGGACAAAACCGGCTATGTAGGAATACTAAAGCCATCAGATGAATGGCGGGAGAATTTAAGCAGAGAAGAACTCACCGAAGAAATGCGAAAATCATTAGAAACTATTCCCGGAATTGCTTTTGGCTTTAGCCAGCCGATACAGTGCCGAATTGATGAGTTGGTGGCCGGAACCAGAGCCCAGTTGATAATTAAACTATTTGGTGATGATCTGAATCTCCTGCTTTCTCATGCTGAAAAAATTGCAAGAATTCTTTCTTCAATTAACGGAGCGACGGATGTGATGTCTGAAAAAATAGCCGGACAACCATATATAAACATTTCCATAGACCGAGAGAAAATTGCCCGCTACGGTATAAATATGAGTGATGTTCAAAATATTATCGGAATTGCAGTAGCAGGTAAAACAGCCACAAAATTTTATGAGGGCAATAGGAACTTTGATATTACCGTGCGTTTTCAGGAAGACAAGCGTAATTCGATAGAGGCATTAGAGAAGATTCTCGTTCCGGTTAGCAAAGGGCTAAATGTTCCACTTGCACAGGTGGCGCAGATTTCAATGATTCAAGGTCCATTACAAATCAGCCGTCAGGATGGTATGAGACGGATTGGAGTTGAACTAAATATAACAGGACGAGATATCGGAGGTTTTGTTGCAGAAGCTAAACAAAAAATTGCCCAGGAGATAACACTGCCGCCCGGATATTTTCTTACCTGGGGGGGGCAGTTTGAAAATCAGGAAAGAGCTATGAATAGATTGCTTCTTATCGGTCCGTTAGTTATAGCTGTAATTCTAGTTCTTTTGTTTATTACCTTTAACTCAATAAAGCTTGCATTACTTGTTATTGCAAATTTACCATTTGCATTAATAGGTGGAGTGTTTTCACTTTATATATCCGGAATGTACTTGTCTGTTCCAGCGTCAGTGGGGTTCATTGTCCTTTTTGGTGTAGCAGTACTAAACGGAGTTGTTCTGGTAGCACGAATTTCTCAGCTTAGGGAAGAGGGGGTTCCTCTTTCTCAGGCGATTCGAATGGGCAGTATCAGCAGATTAAGGCCCGTCCTCATGACCGCATCAATAGCAGTATTTAGTCTGATTCCTATGCTCTTTGCATCTGGTGCCGGATCAGAAATACAAAAACCTCTTGCGACGGTAGTTGTTGGTGGATTAATCACCTCCACCATTTTAACGCTTCTGGTTATTCCTGCGGTTTATAGTTGGTTTGATAAAGGCGAGAAAGTATAATTTTTGTATAAAGCCGGCAAATATTTATTGAGCCGGCTTTTTTTTGTGCTGAACGACTGTTACTAAGCTCAGAAAAGCAAATCTTATTGCTGTGTTTTCATTTCTAATTCACTCCAGCGACGATAAAGTCTCTCAGATTCTGCTTTTGCCGCATCGAGCTGAGCTTGAAGTTCTTTAGTTTGAGCGGCATACTTTTCGTAAAAGTCGGGCGAGGAAAACAGCGATTCAATTCTTTCTGCTTCCGCCTCGGCAGCAAGAATTTTTTCTTCGATTGCGTTAAGCTCCCGCTGTTCATGGTAACTCAGCTTAACCGGCTTTTGTTTTACGCGCGTGTCTTCTTTCTTCTCCTTAGGTGAAGATATATCTTCAGTAACTCGCGCTTTTCTTTTTCCAACATAGTAGTCATAATCCCCCTCGCTGAAGTGAAGATATTTATTTCCTTCAAAAGCAAGGATTCCGTTGCAGACACGGTTCAGGAAATAGCGGTCGTGGCTTACTATAACGAGGCATCCTTCAAAGGCAATAAGCGCTTCTTCAAGGATGCGCAGGGTAGGAAGATCAAGGTCGTTTGTTGGTTCATCAAACATAAGGAAGTTGCCGCCGTTTTTAAGAATACGAGCCAGAAGAAGACGGCTTCGCTCACCGCCGGAAAGGCGGTTTACTTTAGTATTCATTCGGTCATCAGTAAAAAGAAAGCGGCGTAAGTAAGTCCACACCGGCATCTTCTCTTTACCGAACTGAATTACTTCCATCCCTTCGCCGATTGACTCAAAAACGGTTTCTTCCTCATTAAGAATCAGACGTTCCTGATCTATATAATTATATATCGTCTTTTCGCCCGAGTCAGCTTTACCCATGAAGGGCTCCTGCTGACCGAGAATCATTTTCAGCAGAGTTGTTTTACCGGTGCCGTTTCTGCCCACGATGCCGAGTTTGCGCCCTGGTTCAAAGATGAAGTTGAGTGATTCAAACAAAACGCGGTCACTAATTTTCATTCCGCAGTTTTTGAGCTCGAGTATTTTATTACCAAGCCGGTCTGCCGGAGGAATGATAAGTTCTACATCAAGTTCTGTCTCAGGTCCCTTCTGAGCAGCAACTTCATAATACTGATCAAGACGGCTTTTGGCTTTTGTGCGGCGGGCTTTGGGTCCGCGCATCACCCAGTCGAGCTCACGCCTGAGGAAATTCTGCCGTTTCTTTTCTTCTGTTTCCTGAATTGCCTGCCGCTCTGATTTATTTATAAGATAATCAGTATAGTTTCCCGTGTGCGAATAAAACACACCATGCGAAAGCTCAACAATGCGTGTTGCGATTGAGTCAAGAAAATAGCGGTCGTGCGTAACAAAAATGCAGGTGCCTTTATATACAGCGAGATAATTTTCAATCCATTCAATTGATTCAGTATCAAGATGGTTGGTCGGTTCATCAAGCATCAGCAGATCGGGTTTTGAGATAAGCGCGCGGCAGAGTGCAACCCGGCGCTTCTCCCCTCCGGAGAGTCTTTTTATATCTGCCTCGGGGGGAGGTGCATGAAGTTCTTTGATGAGGATACCAATTTCGCGCTCAAGATTCCATCCGTCAAGACGGAGGATTTTTTCTTCCAGTATATGCTTTTGCGGATGATCGTAGGGAAGCTCTTCGTAAGCATGGAGCAGATCGAGGATTCTCCCTGCGCCGCTCATGATGTTTTCCAGGACGGTCAGATTCTCGTTCAGGGTGAAATCCTGCGAAAGATATCCTGCGACCAGATCCTTGCGCTTTGCGATATCGCCAGAGTCGGCGGACATCACGCCGGCAATAATCTTCAGGAACGAAGACTTACCCGCGCCGTTACGTCCGACCAGACCGATCCGGTCTCCCTCATGAATAGTGAGCGAAGCACCATCAAGAATGACCTGAGGGCCGTAAGCAAGCCGCAGTTCAGCAGCAGTGAGAATTACAGGAGAAACAAACAATTTTTAAATTAGTAATTAGGAGTTAGTAATTAGAAATAAATGACAAATGTGTAATTAACAATGAATAATGAATAATTAACAATGAAAAATTGGGAGTTGGTAGCTAATAACCATGCACCCGGCACTAAGTACCATGAACCCCGCACCAAGCACCAAGCACCAAGCACCAAGCACCAAGCACCAAATTCCGGTCTGCAATATACGGGATTTCAGTGCAATTTGGGTTGGAGTTCTGAGGGGCAGGGTGTATTTTCGGTAGTAATAATTTAAGAAGGTACGGTTATTTCTTCAATACTTTTTGGATACGGACGTTTTGGTCGGCTTTTTGTAAAGCACTTTAGCGGTGAGCTGTCGCTTAAGGTCATAGACAATAAGGCGGCTGTTCCGGCTGAGATTCAAATTAAGGATTTTACTGCCCTGCATGAGGCGGAGTATATTTTCTTTGCAGTACCGATTTCAGTGCTTGAACAGCTTCTCATTGAGATTAAGCAATATATATCCGGCTCCGCGGTCCTTGTGGATGTTTGTTCGGTTAAGGAGTATCCGCATGAAGTGATGCGGAAATATTTTCCTGCTAACGAAATAATAGGAACGCATCCGCTCTTCGGACCA
This sequence comes from Ignavibacteriaceae bacterium, assembly GCA_020848375.1. Lineage (GTDB taxonomy): Bacteria > Bacteroidota > Ignavibacteria > Ignavibacteriales > Ignavibacteriaceae > H2-BAC3. The sequence continues at coordinate 6,641 of JADLAF010000143.1, read as the reverse complement.
GACAGCACAGCGGACGGTCTGGCTGGGCGGCAGATAGTGGTAACACCTTCTAAAGAGTCACCGGCATATAAACGACTGATTGGGACATTTGAATCAGCAAGTCTCGAAACTATATATATGTCTGCTGAGGAACATGACCGTCAGATGGCATGGACACTTTGTCTCACCCAGTTCATAGGGCGGGGGCTGGGCTCACTACCTCTGCCGAGAAACAGCATTGGCACAAAGGGATATTTTGATCTGCTCGATATCGTCACCCGCGCAAATGCTGATACCATGCAACTCTATATTGATATGAATAAGTATAACCGTTTTGCCGGCGAGATGAGGGAAAAAGTAATTGCCGGGCTGATGAATATACACAAAACCTTTTAAATTATGAATGATGAAGTATGAATTTCTTTACTTCGTAATCCAAGCACCAGCAAAGAAGATTTTCAACGCAGAGTAAAGTCCGCCGCGGCGGATTGAGCGCAAAGTACGCAGAGTTTCCTGCTCCCTTTTCAGGGAGAAGGGCTGGGGATGAGGGTTGTTTTATCTGGGGAAAAGCCAAACCAATTCATTATGCACAAAATAATTTCACCACTTCGTGGTTTCTAATAAGTTCGCGCAAAGTCGCAAAGAATTTTTTAACGCAGATTAAAATTTCTTGCTGAACCCGTCTCTCTTCAATTTACAATCTGTACAGCGAAACATCAATTTTCTCACTCATCTATAAAAGTAAGATTCATTTGCCAGATTGCAAAGGAATTATCCTGAGAAATTTCTAATTGATTTCCAATAGCGCGAACGGTAAATGTATCAAGTAAATAAAAACTGTTATGCCCCCCTGGATTCATCGTCTTCCAGGAAAAATCATTCATTATTATTTTGTTCTCATTTCGGGTAAACCTTCCACCGTCTGTTAACAAGGTGTCAGCCAGACCGTTTGAAGAGAATTCTGCTTTTGCGGAATATTTGTAAGTAGAATCGGAAAACATGACAGAAATTGTCCCTTCCTGGGTTAGAGGGGAAGCAGTATTTCTATAGTTCTTAAATGTTACTGAAAATGTCCCGGTATATTCTCCTTTGATAAACGAAACCGCTCCGTTTGGAAAATCTGTGTTATCACAGGATGTGAACACGAGAATAATTGGAACAAATACTATAATTCTAATAATTGCTTTCAATGGTTATGCCTTGATTCGTTGCAAATTAATGATTACATAAACTGCCTAACTATTACGTATACAGAGCAAAATCTGTCAATCATGGCAGCAGTAAACACGATAGATTTCTTAAAAATATTTGTTTAATAAGAACACCTTGAAAAAGATACTTAAAACGGAACGACCAACCAGAAAAGTCAAAACTGCCGAATGAGAAAAAAGATGTCGGGTTGAGCAACTTGACATATAGCTTTCACTTATCTTAGCAATATCATCTTTTTTGTCTCTGAATAATTTCCGCTTATCATTCTATAAAAATATACTCCACTTGATAAATCATTTGCAATAAATTCAATCTCATAATTTCCAATATGTTTATACTCATCTAATATTGTATTAACCTCATTACCAAGTATATCATAAACCCTAATTTTAACTATGGCTGATTTAGGAATATAGAATTTTATTTTTGTTGTCGGATTAAACGGGTTAGGGTGGTTTTGAAAGAGTTGAAAAGTTGTAGCATGGTTAATTTCTTCGTTCACATTTGTTGGAATTTGGAGTTCGTATAATCCATAACTATTAGTAGCAATGAATAAACTATTCTCTTCAATCTTTAAATCGTGTGCGAATGCTCTATATATATTCTCATTAAAAACAGATTGCCAGTTATTCCCATTATTCGAGGAACGTATAACTCCTTCAGTTGTACCAGTATAGATAAAATTGTTTGTATCAATATAGATGCAATTACTTAAACCAAAGTATTTTTGTATCCAAATTGTAGGAGGAAAAGTATTACTATAGATACCAGGCGATTGATTCCCTTGTCTGTTTAGAAAAAACATTTCTCCATTTGCGTTTATGCTAAAACCGTTTTTACTACTAACGTCAGAAGGCGTTTCTATTTCAAAAAAAGACTGTCCCAGGTTATCAGTATAAAATATTTTATGATGAAAATTGGTAAAACCCTGTGTAAATATTTTGTTGTTATAAAAAAATATTGAACTTGCCCAAGAATCAGAAGCAATGCTTGTTGTATCCCAAGATAAACCTGCATTAGTACTTATTCTTAAATTCGGAGATGCCGCGTCTACCAATATTGAATCAGTAACAGCTTTAAAATTATATCGTTCAATTACATCATTTGATATGAATTTCCAACTATCTCCATTATTAGTTGAACTAAAAATACCATCAATAAAAGTTGCAGCATAAAGATCACCCGACGGTGATACACTAACTGCTTCTACTTCTTTTAACGCTTTATTTTCCCAAATTCCAGTTGTTCGATTGTATCTTTGCACTCCTGAGGGAGTTGAAGCAAAAATGAAATTTTTATCAGAACTAAAATCTATATTCTGAATATGAGATATTGGCAAACCTACTTGAGTAAAAGATTCACCACCATCAGTTGACCGATAAATACCTTCATTTTCTGATCCAATAAAAATATGTTCTTGAGTATTTATTTCTAATCTGAATACTTCAACTCCTTCGATTCCATTCTGATGCTGTGTCCATGTTTGTCCCTTATCAGTTGTTTTAAATACTCCGTCGTGTTTTGTCCCTGCATACAAAGTTCCATGAGAATTGAATGCAAGCGACAATACAACTTTACCTTCCAGTCCAAAATGCATCCAATTATTTCCTCGATCGGTAGAATAGTAGACTCCATTACCATTATCGTAATATCCAGTGCTTACAAAAATATTATTAGCTGAATCTACCAATATTGATGAAACTGCTGTATCTTGAAAAGCAATGCTTTGAAGCCAACTGCTACCATTGTCTGTGGTTTTGAATAAACCCAAATGTGTTCCGCAAAATACTGTGTTATTAGAATCAGTTGCAAATACAAGCGACATTAAACTGCCAGAAAACTCCCAGCTTTCACCGTAATTTGTTGACCTATATACTTCACCTTCACCATTGCCTGCGAATAAAATACTATCATTGCTCTCACAAAATGCCCAGCATTCCCCTGTATCATAACCGATGTTATTATTTTCCCAGGTTATTCCATTATCTGTTGATCGGTATATTCTTCCCTGATGATTAGTGCCAACAAGTATGTGACCCGCCTTATTTATATATAGTGCATATATTTCAAAGGGATCGAACTGTGTTTCGGTCTCGTTCCAGCTTATTCCATTATCAGTTGATTTATATAAACCTGAATAATATTTAAATTCAAAATTGGGTGTAATAAAACCATAAACACCTGCGAATATTTCGCCATTAGAATTTATAACCATATCACCGACAATACCACCATTGGGTCCACCGGTATGCTTCCATATTGGCTGTTGAGGTCTCGTAATTTTTGAAAAAACAAACAATACAAAAATCAAGATAAATATTTGTTTCATTATTAGCTTATTTCAGTGATATGATTTAATAAATTTCTACTTTGCTAAATACGTGTTACTCATTGATTTCTCAATATTCTCATTCATTTATAAAAGTAAGATTTATTTGCCAATTTGCAAAGGAATTATCTTGAGAAATTTCAAATTGATTACCAATAGCGCGAACGGTAAATGTATCAAGTAAATATAAACTGTTATGCCACCATGCATCCATCGTCATCCAGGAAAAATCATTCATTATTATTTTGTTCTCATTCCGGGTAAACCTTCCACCGTCTGTTAACAAGGTGTCGGCCAGACCATTTGAGGAGAAATCTGCTTTTGCGGAATATTTGTAAGTAGAATCGGAAAACATGATAGAAATTGTCCCTTCCTGGGTTAGAGGGGAAGCAGTATTTCTATAGTTCTTAAATGTTACTGAAAATGTCCCGGTATATTCTCCTCTGATAAACGAAACCGCTCCGGTTGGAGACTCTGTGTTATCACAGGATGTAAACAGGAAAATAATTGGAAAAAATGCAATAATTCTAATAATTGCTTTCATTGGTTACTCCTTAATTTGTTACTAATCAATGATTGCTTAAATTGCTTAATGGCTTTACCGATAAGCGGCGACCAGAATAGCGATGACGCTTAAATAACAACTGGAAATAATATTAAAAACAATTTTTTACAGAACAAGTTTGAACAATCTCGCTGAAATGGACCGAACAACATTTTATATGCAAAAAAGTAAACGCGCACTCGTAGTCAGCTTGAACCGCTGGTTATACCACTTTCTCCGGCTGGTGTTGATTCAAAAAATTTATACCAAAACTCAACAGGATTAAAGTCGTCACTATCAAGTTCGTAATAATTATCTATGGCATTAAATGTCTTTAATAGATATTTTGCGGAATTTATTAAAGTTTCTGACTGAGGTGGAATATCTGGATCGAACGGTATTCTGAGATGCTTGTGCAATGCGTTATCAGAAAAACGAACATTAAATTTCCCAATATGATTCCACATACTATGTGTACAAGAACTAAAAGGTGAATATGCAAATCGATATAAATCTCTACAGCCAGCTTTCTCTGCGATATCACGAGTAGAATGTCCAGTCCAACTACCGACATCAACGGTGGTTAAAAAGGAGTATCTTTGATCGGATAACCAAGATTTACTGGCTTCTATCATAATATCAAGCAGAGGTTTGTCTTCATTTGAACCATTTTGATCTTCGAAATGTTCTATTTTTAACTTTTCTTGACCTAGTCCATACATAATAAACTTTTTAGTAACAGAATTGGGATCAGTAAGAATCCAGGCTAACGTAATATGTAAATCAATCATGGCTCTTAATAATATTGGACCAATATGGAAATCCCAGTTCTCAGGATTTCTAGCACTGCGTTTTGCTAATGTAGCTTGTCTCGCTAAAACCGCTCCCAAGACTTCAATTACTTGGTGTTCATAAATATCCTTTGGTATTGCATTCCAACGTTTAATAAGAGCTAGATCAACATACTGTTCATACTTAACTATTTGGCAAAAAAATTCATCATCTCCTTGGTATTCAAACTTCTTGTCTGTAACAGTTCTTATTATAAGTTTTTCTAAAATTAATCCATTATTCCAAAAGTATTTTGCCCACTCTTTTGTAATAGTATCTTCGATGTGACCATAATTACCATTAACGAAAGCACGAGCTGAACCGGCAGCTTTCTTAGCATTATCAGATTCGAAATCTTCAACAATCGCATTATAATCGGGTGGTTCAACGTTTGCAGTATAATATAATTTTCCGGCTCGCATTTTTGAATAAGGCACAATAGTCTGAATTATTGTGGCTAATTTAGAATGGCGATTAAAACAGTCGGTTAATATTTCCTTAAACTCTTTTATTGCAACGGATTTATCAAAACTGATATTGGAATTAACGAAAAAGGATATAGGATTATTTTCGGGATATAAATTGATAAAATTTTGTAATGTATCTACAAGCTCATCATAATATTTATTTTCTTTGAGTTTAGTAATAAGTGCACTAGTTTCATCAGATGTTAAAAAACGGAATGAAGATATGAATGCAAAATCAAAATGTTTTTCTGATTTAGAAAATTCGGTTGCAGTTGCTATCATAAATGAAGAATATTCTATCCCCTTCTTTAGTCCTAATTTTTGAACCAAAACACCTAACCATATAAGTTCGGGGAGTAAATCATTAGTCCAAGATATTTCAGAAAGATTTAACAAATGTTTAGCGGGAGGTATAAATTTATTACCTTCTTTCTTATGACCATCTAATATTTTAATATTCTTACTCATATATAATACAGTGTTATAATGACTTCAATGATAAGCAGTGCTCCACAACAGAGATTCCGAAACGTTGCAACAACTTTGATTTGTTAAAAATATTACCCAGAATTAACTGCTATAAGGTGCCGTTTTATTTTGTAAACAAATCTTTTAACCACTTAAATTCCATGTTGAAAAACGCTGTCCGTGTTAAGCAGCCAGTTAGTACACAAATTAATAGTTTTATTATTCGGTTTCATTGATGGAATTATATTCTTGTTGCGAAATATTCACTGTTCTTACTTCTAATAATCCATTAGAAATTGCTGGTTCAAATTCTTTATATATTCTTTCGATCATAGATTTGTTTTTTTCATCATCTGGTTTCGCAACGAATACTAAAAACAGATAGGCGTTGATTTTTTTTATAGTTCTATAGTAATTGATTTTGCTTAACATTAAGTAGACTCGGTCACGGATATAAGAAGGATTTATTCTTCCTATAGGTTTCATTTCGATGAATATTTCCGTGTCAAGAGTTTTGATATAACCGTCAAATATCGGACTGTATTCACTAATTGGGTCTATTTGATGGAAATGAATAAAAAATTTTGCATCTCGGATTAATGGTAATTGATGAAGTCCTTCCGTTTTTAAAAAGTTTGACAACGCGATTTCTTCTAATCTTGAAAACGAGACATATTTTCTAGCGGTCTGAGTTGTTTCTTCATCTTCTTCTGCTTCTTCTTTCTTTTGTTCTTTTTCGGGTTCTTCAGCTTTTTTAACTGTTAACATTTTGGCAAGTTCATCAGTTAAAAGATACGTTGTATTAACTTGT
>JADLAF010000142.1 GCA_020848375.1 Ignavibacteriaceae bacterium | reverse complement strand
GTAGAGACACGCCGCGGCGTGTCTCTACAAAGATTGGATTCATTTGATTCTCCCGTAGGGACAAGTCGTGACTTGTCCTACCCTCATAATGCCCCTTACAAGATTTTGTGTTTGCGTTACTCCCGTAGAGACACGCCGCGGCGTGACTCTACAAGATACTATATAAAAGGGGGCTCCTTATACAGGCCCCCGGGAAAATATTATACGGGCGGGACTTATTTATCCGTATTCAGTATTAAAGGGAGTCCGTCCTTACCTGAACCAATCACCACAATCTTGGCATTCTGGGAGTTTGCAAGTTTTTCTGTTGCTTCAATACCCTTCCATTTCAGCAGTTGTTCACTTAACCCGCGGGCAATGATATTCTGAAAATCAGATATACCCTGTGCTTCAATTCTTTTCCGGTCTGCTTCCTGCTTTTCTTTAAGAAGGATAAACTGCATTCTCTGGCTTTCCTGTTCTGCCTTCAGTTTTTCTTCGATTGAAACCGTTAGTCCGGGCGGCAGAATAATCTGCCTTAACGGGGCTGATTCAACAACTATACCGCGGGTATTTACCAGTTTGTTAAGCTCACTTTCAATTTCTTTTGAGAGTAAATCTCTTCCGGATGTATAGAGGGCCTTTGCCTCATACTTTGCGGTTACACCACGCACAACTGACCGGAACTGGGGGAGCAGTATTTTGTTTGCATAGTCTTCGCCAACAGTGCGGTATATATTGTTAGCATTCTCCGGATTAAGGTGAAAGAGCAGACTGATTTCAAGCTGCACGCTTAACCCCTCGGTCGAGGGGACGTTCATTTCTTCCTTAAACTCCTGAGTTTTAACGCTGAACTTAATAACATTAGCAAGCGGATTTACCATATTCACACCGCTCTTAAGAGTGTTATCACTTACGTTGCCGAGGAAATCAACAACGCCTACTGCGCCGGCGGGAATAACCGTGAAACACTGCATTATGGTTATAAGCACTGCAATAAAAAATCCGGTTAAAGCAAAAGTGGCTTCAGTTTTACTGAAGCGCTGCTTTGCGCTTTTGTAAACAACAAACGCGACCACTGCAGCAAGCAGTGAAATTAAAAACAGAATCATATCGTATCCTCTCTTATGTAATTTTCAAAAATCAATTTGTAATCATCTCTCTAAACCGCGGAGCCGGAAGTATAGTTACGAAATTACCTTCCTGATCAGCTTGTCTTTAGGTACAGGTTTTGCTGAGATAGTTATTGCCAGTGGCATTCTCTGCATAGCTCTTAATACCTTTTCTTTATTATCACCAAAAACTGATGCCAGGCGGTCTCCTTTTTTTACCTTCTCACCTTTAAGTTTTCCTGTAATGATGCCTGCTTTTTTGTCTGGCTTATCATCTTTGGTTAAGCGGCCTGCGCCTGCTTCAACTGCTGCCATACCCGACTGGAAGCAGTCGTAGTTTATATAACCGTCGCGAGCAGCAAGATATTCAGCAGAATAACGCGGTTTTGGATAGGAATCGGGATTTTCAAGATACTTGATATTTGCACCCTGAAGTTTTGCTATCTGAAGGAATTTATCAAATGCCTTTCCTGAGGTAATCATTTCAGCAGCAATAAACCTTCCTTCGGAGAGGTTTTTTGCTTTGCCTCCGAGAAAGATCATGGCCCCGGCCAGTTCGATTGAAAGTTCTGTAAGGCGCGGGGAGTGGTAACCCTGAAGCACCAGCAGTGACTCATAAACCTCAGGCCAGTTGCCGGTAAATCTGCCCAGCGGCTGATTCATATCTGTTATATAAGCAATCACTTTTTTGTTGAAGCGTTTTGCTGTGCTCACCAGCGATGCAGCAAGTTTCTGTGCATCTGAGTAAGACCGCATAAAAGCGCCGTTACCGGTCTTAACATCAAGCACAAGAGCATCAATTCCCTCTGCAAGTTTTTTGCTCATGATGGATGCAGTGATAAGCGGTATGGACTCAACCGTAGCGGTGACATCACGCAGGGCATATATACCTTTGTCAGCCGGAGCAATTTCCTTTGTCTGTCCTATCAGAACCGCGCTGCATTTTTTTAAAACTTTCTTGTATTCAGCCAGATTCAAATCAGTGCGGAAACCGGGGATTGATTCTAACTTATCAAGCGTTCCGCCTGTGTGGCCTAATGCTCTTCCGGATATCATCGGAACGGGAACTCCGGCTGCTGCCGCAATAGGAGCAATAATCAGCGAGGTCTTATCACCAACTCCGCCGGTTGAGTGTTTGTCAACTTTTATTCCTTTAATAGCTGAAAGATCAAGAACCTTTCCGCTGTAAAGCATGGCTGAGGTGAGGGCAGTCGTCTCAGCTTCGGTAAAGCCGTTAAGAAATCCGGCCATAAGAAAGGAGGAGAACTGATAGTCAGGTACGGTTCCTTTTGTATAGCCGTTAATAAGCTGAGATATTTCTTCGGAGGTAAGTTCCTCACGGTTTCTTTTTTTACGGATAAGTTCTACAGTATTCATCATTTTTCTTTCATTAATCATTGCAGCGGAGCGGGCATATATATAGTTCCGCTGTTTATGTATCAACCTGCCCTGAAGCTCCTCAGGAATGTCTTTACTAAAGAGATTGCACCTTCAAACTTAAGCTGAAGAGATGGTGCATATAACAAATTGAGAGCACCTTTAAGACCATCATAAACACTACGGTCATGCGGATACCACCACATATTTTTTCTCCGGCCTGGGAGCAGGTCGTCAATCACCACGCGCGGCTGAGTCATTGCTTCAAGACCAAATGCAGCGTGAGTGCGTCCGAGTCCGGATGACTTAAATCCGCCCCAAGGGGTATGTGCTAATGAGTGACTCATCAGATGATCGTTAATGGTTACAGCACCGGCTTCAAGACGCGCGGCGATAGCGTGAGCATTCATCCTGTTCTGAGTCCAGATTGAAGCTGTAAGTCCGAGCTGGCTGTCATTTGCTCTGCTGATGGCTTCTTCTGTGTCTTTTACTTTCTGAATAGCGAGTACCGGTCCGAATGTTTCATCCTTCATGGTGAGCATATCATCGGTCGGGTTTTCAATAAGCACAGGTCTGAAGTAAAGGGGATTATCAGAAAGGGGTTTGCTTCCGAGTGTGATTTTGGCACCCTTCTCAATAGCATCCTCAACATGTTTTCTTACTGTCTCAAGCTGCCCTGCGGTGGTCAGGGAACCGAGATCCACATTAAAATCAGTGTCGGGCCCCTGCCTGAGGGAGGCAAGTTTTTCCTTCAGGAGGGAAACAAATGGGTCATATATATCCTGCTCGACGTAAATCCGTTCGACGCCCGCGCAAGACTGTCCGCAGTTTGAGAGCCCCGCCCAGAGGGCACCAGAGACTGCCTTATATATATCAGCATCGTTGCAGACAATCATCGGATCATTGCCCCCAAGCTCAAGAGATATGGGGAGGAGGCGATCAGCGGCTTTTTTCATCAGTTCCTGACCAACTGCAACTGAGCCGGTGAAGAAAAGTTTACCAATACCTGAATCAATAAATGCTTCACCGGCAATGCTTCCCTTCATGTTCACCAGGGTGAAAATATCCTGCGGAAGTCCGGCTGCTTCAATTGCTTCTTTAATCATCTTGCCGGTTTGAAGTGTCTGGCTTGCTGTTTTGAGCACAACAGCGTTCCCTGCCATTAAGGCCATTGCTACTTCGTGAAATGGGATGGCGAAGGGATAATTCCACGGACTGATAATTCCTATTACACCGTAAGGCACTCGGTCAATGTAAGAAAACTTATTTATAAAAAGGATGCTGCCCCCTTTAACCCTTTTCCTCCTGAGCACCCGTTTTGCATTTTTAGCATAATAGTTAATGGCAAACGCTGCATTAGAGACCTCGGTTGAGAGTGCATCAAATCGGGTTTTGCCGGTGTCGCGCAAAACCGTCAGGGCGATGTGGTCAGCATTCTGAACAATGAAGTCCCGCACCTTGAGGAGGTAATCCCTTCTTTCCTCGAAGCTGTGAAGAGCCCAGCTCTGAGCAGCTTTTTTTGCACGGGCAACAATTTCGTTCAGTTCTTCAGAGGTGGTTTCCTTAGTGTAACCGGTAATTTCGCCGGTAATAGGGTCTGTCGAGATGGTATGTTTTTCCATAATAATCAGGTTTAACTAATCAAAAATAACACGAAACGGGGAATAAATTCCTGTTTTTCGGGGGAGGGGGAAGGGAGTTCTGGTCGATGAAACGAAGCCATTTTTAAATTTCCTGATCTGACCGGGGAATTTTGATTTTTTGGGAGACTCAATTTGGGTATTTTTTGGAATTTGGAATTCAAATTAGTTTTCCGACTGAATAAATATTTTTGTTTAATAAATTCCTCAATTGGAAGAACAGTTTGACAAATTATCTTGTAGGGTTGAATTTTTTTAACGAAGAGCAAATAATTTCTGTCAGTTAAAATTCAAAAAATCTATAAGAGAGTTTATGAGTCATTGGTCAGAATTTACTATCAGCACAGCTTTCGCTTAAAAAAAACCATATACGGTATCACATAATATGTCAGAATCTCAGAACATTGAATACAAACAAAGTTGGCATGATGATTATCTTAAATAGATATGTGGTTTTGCTAACGCAAATGGCGGCACAATTTTTATTGGTAAAGATGATACAGGAAAAGTTGTTCACCTCAAAGAGTACTCAAGATTGGCAGAAGATATTCCAAATAAAATTCGAAATTCGATGGGAATAATATGTGATGTACAGCTTAAGGACCAAAGAGGAAAGAAATACATCGTAATTAAAGTAAATCCGTATTCGGTTGCAGTTTCATTGCGTGGACGTTATTATTACCGATCCGGAAGTACAAAAATGGAGCTCACAGGGGTAGAGCTAAACGAATTTTTACTTAAAAAAGCAGGGAAAACCTGGGACGATGTATTAGAGGAAGGAGCAAAAATAAATGATATTGACAAAACCAGTTTAAATAAATTTATCACTGATAGTAAAGGAAAGGGAAGACTTCCGGAGACAAAAACTCTTTCCATCTTTCAAATATTAGAAAAACTTCAGTTAACTGAAGGTAAAAAAATTAAAAGAGCTGCAATTATTTTATTTGGCAGAAACCCTAATCAGTTTTATCCTAATGTTCAGGTGAAAATAGGACGATTCGGTAAAGATTCAACAGATTTGAAATTTCATGAAATTGTTGAGGGAAACCTGGTTAGTGTGCTTGAGGAAGTACAGGTTAAATTAAACGATAAATTTTTTACCCGCCCGATCAGCTTCGATGGTCTTAAAAGAATTGAAAAAGATGAATATCCCGTTGAAACTTTGAGGGAAATGTTGCTAAATGCATTAGTTCATCGATCCTATATGGGGGCACCCGTTCAGATGCGCATCTATGATGACCGGCTCTCTATATGGAATGAGGGTGGTTTACCCGCGGGGCTGCAACTTGAAGATTTAAAAGTTGAGCATAATTCCAGACCCCGAAATCCGAAAATTGCAAAGGCCTGCTTTATGGCAGGATATATTGATACTTGGGGACGAGGCACATTAAAGATCATTAATGCTTGTCTCGATTCGGGGTTTCCCGCGCCCGAAATTTCCGAAAAAGATGGCGGAATTCTTGTCATGATCCGAAAGCCAGCCGAATCAGCAAAACCAGGAGTCACACCCAGTAGTACAATAGGTGGTACAATAGGTGGTGCAATAGGTAGTGCAATAGGTAGTATAATAGGTGGTACAATGGAAAGACTAACTGAGAGGCAAAAAGAAATACTAAACCTGATAATTGAAAATCCAGAAATCAGTATCCGTATAGCTGCTAAAAATTTAAGGATTAATAACTCAGCCGCTCAGGAACATTTTAATGTATTAAAGAAAAAAGGTATAATAAAGCGGGAAGGAAAAACAAGAGGGAGATGGATAATTCTATCCTTACAAAAATAATCGTTAAGATGAAATTTAAATGAGATGCATTGGATTAACCCTCTCTGAAAGACCAAACAGTAAAAAACACATATAGCTGCATACGGGCAGAGAATAAATATAATAATAAAGAGAAATAAAGGTAGTGTAAATGAGATTGTGTAAATGATCCCCCCCCTCCCAGCATTTGTGCTACGATCTGAGGCACACCCCTTTTTGTTCTAAAAGTTTATTAGTTTTTGACCGTAAACATTCAGTAAAAACTCTAACCTTCGTGCTTTCGGAGATTAGCTTGACAAATTGATTCTTCCGGTCGGTTTAATGATTTTTCCGGACTTTTCCCTTCAAAATACCCCCCGATTTCCGTAAATTCCTGAGCTTTTTTAAGAAATTCATGAGCTCAGGAAAGAAACGACCGTTATGAAAAAAGCCGTTCTGATCGCAGCTATTTTTTTTACTCTATTCACAGGTGCAACGTTGACATTTGTTGAAAGCCATACGCTCCGCCATCCATCCCATACCCCAAGACGCTCAGATAAGGACAAAGAATTAGACAGGTATTATTCCGACAAAAAACTTGGTGCTTTCACTGAGTCGGGTAAGACCATTTACCGGCTCTTTGCTCCCCAGGCGGAAAAGGTAGTTCTCTGTACGTTCGAGAAGCCGGAACAGAAAAACCCACGCGAATTTGCCATGACCCGCGACAACGACGGAGTCTGGGAGGTAGCAGTAGAAGGGGAACAATACGGACTCTATTACGGCTTCAAAGTCTATAACCCCGGTCTTTGGGATCAGGCGGACACTACCATTGTGCTTGACCCCTATGCTAAAGCGGTTACAACTTTTAATACGTACATGAGCCCCCGCAGAGGAATCGTAATGAAAGAGGGGGATTTTGACTGGGAAGGTGATACCTGGATTCAGCGGGACTGGCGTGACCTGATTATATACGAAATGCACGTTCGTGATATGACTGCTCATCCGACCTCCGGTGCTGAGAAAAAAGGTACCTACACTGGTCTGGTTGAAAAAGGAAAAAGGGGCGGCATAGATTATATTAAATCACTCGGCGTGAACACAGTTGAACTTCTCCCCGCTATGGAGTTCGCGAATATAGAACTTCCCTATAATGAACAGTTCTTCGGCAGAAAAAATACCTGGAATCCGTATGAACGCAACCATTGGGGATATATGACCGCAGCGTTTTTTGCACCGGAAGCATATTATAGCGAAGATTGGAAGCAGTTAACCTGGAACGTGTGGGAAGGTAAAAAGGGAAAACAGGTTAATGACTTCAAGCAGATGGTTAAAGCGTTCCACAAAGAAGGGATAGCGGTGGTTATGGATGTTGTATATAATCATATATCCGAATATGAATTTGGCAACTTTAAGGAGATTGACAAAGAGTATTACTTCCGGCTTGATGAAAACGGAAACTTTATTGCCGAAAGTTATTGCGGCAATGACTTTAAGACTGAGCGGCCAATGTCGCGCCGTCTTATTGTTGAGAGCATTCTTTACTGGATGAAGGAATATCACGTTGATGGCTTCCGATTTGATCTCGGCAAACTGCTTGACTGGGAGACTATTGAACTGGTAATCCGTGAAGCAAAAAAGATTAATCCGAATGTCATCATCGTATGTGAACCCTGGGGCGGCGGATATGACCCGCAGGGCTTTTCACTGCGCGGATGGGGTGCATGGAACGATCAGATCAGAAACGGCATTAAGGGAGAAAATCCGCTTAACGGTAACGGATGGATTTTTGGTAAATGGTACGGAAACAATACGCCTGACAGAATAAAAAGCTATGTAAACGGAACACTCACCCGCGACAAACATGGTTTGTTCATGAGGAAGGAACATTCAGTGAATTATCTCGAGTCGCACGACGGATATACGTTGAGTGATTTTATCCGCATTGCAACAGGTGAAGCGCCACATGATAAGCCGGTTGATAAACCTGATGATGTAAGAAAACTTTCACTGCCGCAGAGCCGCCTGAATAAACTGGCCGCGATGTTTTTAATGACCTCTCAGGGGATTTCGATGATTCACTCAGGGCAGGAATATGCACGTTCAAAAATCATTCCGGTTACTATTACCGAGCAGGACAAACACAAAGGAATGATTGATCATAACACCTACGATAAAGACAACAAAACCAATTATCTCAATTATGATCATGCTGACCTTAACAAAAGTCTTCTTGATTATTATAAGGGGCTAATCGCAATTCGCAGCACCTTTCCTGCATTCCGCAGGGCTGAGTATGAAGATGTTGTATTTATGCCGGTTCCGTCAGATAATCTTTTTGCGCTTGGATATACAGTGAGCTACGGAGGAGATCAGTTTGTTGTTCTCTTTAACGCTAATCAGAAAAAGAAGCAGGAGTTCAAACTTCCTAAAGGAAACTGGGAAGTCCTGGCTGATCATCTGAAAGCAGGACTTACCTCTCTGCGCACCCTCAGCGGAAAGGCAGAATTGGAACCAGTCACCGGGTTGGTGCTGAAACTAAAGAAATAAAGCAAATCTGATCTTAATGAGTGTGATTGCCCTAAATCACACTCTTTTTTTTCTTGTTTCATAATGGCGGTTATTCTGATAAAGAAACCGCCATTAATTTTTTAACTTGACTTTCATCCCTTTATCCCTCATCTTGCTATTGAATTAGAATTTAATGGCAGGAACATCATGACAACCGCTGTAAAATATTTTACCCCGGCAGAGGCAATTAAAACTCTTCCGCTTGTGCGCCGTATTGTGGCTGATATCCTTGTTGAAGGGAAAGAGATAAAGCTGCTTGCAGAAGAGCTTGCTGAGGAGGAAATCAATCAGGATCCGCGGCTGCTGGCACGCCTTGAGCAGATTGATGCTTACCTGAAAGAACTTGAAGAAATCGGCTGCTTTTATAAAGACTGGAATTTTACATTCGGGCTGGTTGATTTTCCCGCGATGTTTGGCGGAGAGGAAGTATATCTCTGCTGGCGAAGTGATGAAGAAAGTATCCGTTATTACCATAGCGTGCAAAACGGTTATTCGGAGCGGAAAATGATACCCGAAGAATATTTTTATAATCAGAATTAAATGCACTGTATATCACCTAAATTAGTGGTTTTTGATCTGGACGGAACACTTACTGATTCCTCAGAGACTATATATAGATCAACTCACCGGACTTTTAGGGAACTGGGGATGGATAATATCATTGAAAAACCCCAGCTCGACTCAAGAATAGGAGCTCACTTTCAGGAGATTTTTGATGATCTTCATATTGATGTAGGTAATCTTGAAGATTTTATTCACATCTACAAAGGATTTTATTTTGATTATCTGCCTGAAACTTCCTTGTATGAGGGAGTTGAAGATGTTCTGCTTTATCTCAAAAGAAAAAATAGTAAGACCGCGCTCCTGACCACAAAAGCACAGGATCAGGCGGAAAAGATTCTCCGCGCATTTAAGCTTGATATGTATTTTGATCTTATCATGGGGAGAAGACCAGGTATTGCGGTGAAGCCCTCAGCCGAACCTCTGCAATATATTATGCGGGAGCTTCTGGTAATTCCTGAGGAAACTCTGATGGTGGGAGACTCAGAACTTGATATACGCTGCGGTAAGAATGCCGGTGCAAAAACTGTTGCTGTTACCTACGGCTATCGTACTGAAGAACTGCTCAGAAAAGAGCAGCCGGATTTTCTTATTACCCGCATAACCGAATTAAATGAAATTATAAAATAACAGGGAGCCAGCAGGGGGGATATATACCTTTCAAGCCACAATCCAAAATTTACATTTGCCACTATGATGGCACACAGATGATACTGATGCTTCGCAACACGGATTAACACGGATAGAACAAATTTTTCTACATACAGATGAAAATCCGTTTTTACCGCTATGCTATAATTTTCAAACTCTCAACTCTCAATTCTCAATTTCCTTTTCAACTCTCATTATCGGATATACCAGATACTGTTTGTCAAAGTAAGGTGAGTGTTCGTAAAACCAGTTCAGGCGGGCGCTTTTGTCTTCACGGAATTTTTGATCCTCACGAAGGCGCTTGTTAAATTCCTCCGCAATGGCTTTGTCCTGATAATACATTTCTAGGGCTACGCGCTCCATAACGTAGTCTTCAAAATATTCCTTGCGCTCAAAGATGCTGTTCATGAATCCCCAGCGCAGGTATGAATCACCTGATTTGGGCTCAAGAGCGGTGAGGATAACTCTTATCGTCCGCTGATTGGTATATACAATAAAGCTTCCTTCCGGAATTTTTACCAGTTCGGTGTAAGTATGATATTTTGTAGTTACTGATTGTCTCCCTTCAAAAGGCGCTGAACTGAATTTAAAATCATGGAATTTGTACTTTGTTACCTCAGTCTCTTTTTCCCTGAGAATAGTCTGCACTTCAACTCCGTGCAATTTTAGTCGTTCGGCAATTTCCGACCACTCCCTGGGGATTATATAAGCATACGGTGCTGTTACTGAGTCAGCCGGAAGAGAGTGGTTAAAGAAGGGAATCTGTATGGTGTAAGGTTCCCCCGTATATACATTCTTTTTTGCTCCTGAAATGATGCTTTCTTCTTCCTTTACCTCAATGCCTTTGTAGGTAAACATGACCGAATCATTTGTGTTGCGGAATGCTACCGGAAAGTATCTCCCGTTCACGTTGAAATCCCGCACAGAACTTTCGTCTGCAATTTTGTTCAGTTTTTTAATTCTGGTTTCGCTCTTAAGCAGCCAGGTTATAACTGCTTCCATTATTGATTTTGTTGAATATACTCTGTCTTTATACGGCTTCATCATGTGCGTTTCTACCAACAGACCGATTCTGTTCTGAATGGCTGTGTAGCCGGTTGAAAAGCGGGGGCTGCCGGCCCAATCAACTAATCCGGATTCTGGAGTTTCGCCCCGGAATCCGACATAAGGGGCGATGAGAAAACCCTGATCTTCCACATACCTTTCCATATAAGGGATTAGTGAATTGGTGACAGACCAGGCAAGCGAGTCATGCAGGTTTTTGAACTTTTCCAGACCGTAGGTTACGGTGTACTGGTAATCTGCGCCATTAGTTGTGTGGTTATCAATAAGAAAATCAGGGTTCAGTGAGGAAATGAGCCGCAGCATTGCCTGCATCTCCGGAGCATCAGCTTTCATCCAGTCACGGTTCAGATTCAGGTTCTGGGCAGTTGTCCGCCACCCCATCTCCTCCGGTCCGTTCTGATTGATACGGTTGTATTTAGACTTTCTTTCGTGACCGTCCACGCTGAAAATAGGGACGATAACTATATTAACCCCTTCCAGCCATGAACTTTTCTCCCCGGTAACCAGAATTTCCCGAAGCAGCAGCATTGTTGCATCCTTTCCCTCAATTTCGCCGGAATGGATACCATTCAGGATAAAAAGAAGCGGTTTAGGGGATTTTTTCAGCGCTTCAGCCGAAAAATCGCCTGATGCTGAAACCGTAAGATGCCAGAGTTTCCTGCCCTGAGGGGAGGTTCCAAATTCAGCTATTTTTGCAAATTTTGAATGACGGGTGAATTTGGTAAAGTATTCAATGGATTCCTGATAGGAAGGAGTCCCGATGAAGCCGGATTTTTCGAAATATGTGACCCATTCGGGCGGAATTTTCTCCTGCCCGATAGCATTATCGGTGAAAGCAAAAAAAATGATAAGGGGGAAAAAAAGTGTGCTGAATATCTTCTTTTTCATGAAGTCTTTTTGTTATGTTTGATTAATATAATTACTGAAAATCAGCCGTCTGGTTTTTCAAACTTAAAAAATAGATGACTGGTGAAAATAGCATTTTTAATTAATAAAATTTACTTTTCTCAAAGGAGGAGGATTGATGTTCTCAGTTCTTGACCGGAGCACTTACCTTAAGGGGCTGCTCGTTCTGGCAAAAAAGGATAACAAATTAGTTGAAACCGAGAAAGATATTATCAGAGATATCGCTTCACGGTTTGGGTTCAGCAAAGATTTTTATGAGGAGACTATGAGGGGGCTGATGGCAAATAAATATATCGGGGACGATCCGGTTATTTTTTCCGAATCAGCAATTGCGAGAATGTTTCTTCAGGACGGACTGAAGCTGGCTTTTGCCGATGATGATTTTGATGTTAAGGAACTTGACTGGCTGCGTAAAACCGCTGACGCCAATAAAATAGAAAAAGATTTGTTTGATTCTTTCCTGGAAGAATTCAAAGCCGAAAGAATACGGCTTGGAAAGAAGATTCCAGCGTAAGTACATACACTTTCCTGCCCCGGAATGTGATGCAGGAAACCGGCTGCAAAATTCTATTATGAGAGGCGGCTGTCCAGGTTTTTGCGCATAACGATTAGCAAATCTTTGCGGTAAAACGGCTTTGCCATATAATCATCGCAGCCGGCGTGAATAAACTGTTCGCGCTGCTCTAATGCAGCAAAAGCAGTAATAGCTATTACGAGGATATTTTTTATTTGTTCTGATGCTCTGATAATCTTCAGCAGACCAAGACCTCCTACACCGTCACCAAGATGAATATCAAGCAGAACAAGGTTATAGGTGTTGGAAAACAGGAGCCGCTCTGCTTCTTTTGCATTTCTGGCTACATCAAAGTCATATTCGCCATGCAGATATTTTGATATGACATCAATATTCAGACTGTCATTTTCAACGAGAAGAATCCTTTCCCTGTGTTTGACTGATCTTTCTTCCATGTATCCTCACTTTTCTCAGTTTAATTTTGTTCCGGTTTTACCGGAAGAATAATTTTGAACTCAGAACCTTCGCCTGCACGGCTGTTCAATTCTAAGTTACCCCCTAGTATTTGTATATATTTGTTGGCAAGGGTAAGCCCTAACCCTGACCCTTCATAGTGCCGGCTCAGCCCCTCGCTGGCTTGCCGGAACTCCTCAAAAATCAGATGTAATTTATCTTCAGGAATCCCGATGCCGGTGTCTCTGATGATAAAAGTTAGAGACTCGGCAGTGTTTGAAACCAGGAACGAGACGGAGCCCTTGTCAGTAAACCTGACAGCGTTGTCAAGTATATATCCGAGCGAGTCAGCGAGCAGGTTTTTATCTGTTGAAATTTTTATATTAGCGCTGCACTTAAAAATGCAATTGAGCCCTTTCCTGTCTGCTTTTATCTTATAACTCTGAATAAGGTCAAGACAGAAGTCTTCAATTTCAAACACAGAGGTGGTGAGCACCAGACCGGTTTTATGAAGATTTGAAAAATGCAGAAGTGCGTTAACCGTCTGCAGCAGGCGTTCTCCGCCCGAGTATATACTCTTCAGGAAATCAAGTTTCTCATCATTGGTCTCAGATTCAACCAGCAGGTCTGAGAACCCAAGTATTGCAATCAGAGGGGTGCGCAGCTCGTGGCTCATATTAGCGAGGAAATTGGTTTTAATCCTGCTGGACTCCTCTGCCCGGTCACGCGCGTCAATCAGTTCTGCGATAAGATTTTTCTGCACGGTAATATCTTCTTTAACAATGAGGAAATAAACGATATTTCCCTTTTCATCTCTCAACGGACTTATAGAAGCAGCTTCCCATATAAGCTCGCCGTTTTTCTTTTTGGTGTGAAACTCACCATGCCACTCATTCCCTTCGAGCAGCGTTTTCTTTACCCCATGAGAAAACTCATCAGCTTCCGGCTGCTGACGGCTGAAGATATGCAAATTTTCACCGGCAAGCTCTTCAGTAGTATATCCTGTTACTTCAGAAACTTTTTTATTACTGTAAATGATGCTGCCGTCTGTTTTTGTGATAATAATAGAGGCCGGGCTTTGTTCAACCGCACGGGAAAGATTTCTGATCTTCTGCCGATCTTCCAGCTTTTCAGTTACATTCTGTCCAAGCGCAATCAGACCGAGCAGTCCGCCTTTGTTATCGTAATAAGGGGAAATGAATACCTCGGCGGTAAATCGGGTGCCGTCCTTCCGCATCAGATTAAGATGCCCATCCCATGTTTTACCTGCGGCAGCGCTTTTAATGATTTGTCTGAGATCGGGCTTTTCTGTTTCCGGCACTAATATATCAAGCAGGTTTTTACCGCTTACTTCTTCTGATGTCCATCCAAGTTCTGATTCAGCTTTATTGTTCCAGAAAACGATTCTGCCGCGTGTTGAAACAGCAGTAGTAATCTGACCCGCCTGATTAAGCATTTTTGACTGTAAAGTAAGCTGATACTCCGCTTCTTTTTGTTTAGTTATGTCGGAGTGGGTTCCCAGCATTCTGAGGGGCTGGCCAAGTGAATCCCGTTCAATTACTTTTCCCATTGAAAGAATCCACTTCCAGTTTCCCTCCGCGGTTTTAGAACGGAATTCAACACGGTATTCAGATGACTTTCCCCCAATATAATCATTATAGGCCTTCACACACTGATCTTTATCCTCAGGATGCAGCCGTTCAGCCCATGCCTCGTTAGTTTCGCTGAAAGTTCTAAAGTCATACCCGAGCATTGAGGCATATTGCTCATTAATAATCGCCTTTCCGGTTACAATGTTCAGATCAAAGATACCCTGATTTGCTGCTTCGAGAGAAAGCCGCAAACGTTCTTCACTTTCACGAAGTTTCTCTTCCTGCTTTTTTCGTGCAGTTATATCCCTCAGAATCACATGGATTGCCAGATCATCCCCGATTTTATAGGGTGCTGCAACCGCTTCAACATTTGCAACAGATCCGTCAAAGCAGAGGATTTCTTCTTCAACCGGCTCAACAGGAAGCCCTGTGTCTTTCATATATCTGATTCGCTGTGCAACAGTATCTCTGAACCGCCGCGAAAACAAACTCAGCGGCGATTTACCGATAAGTTCTTTCTCATTTTTTGCCTTAAACAGTTTTACCGCTGCTTTGTTTACCAGAATTATTTTATTCCGGTAGTTTATAAGAATAGAGTCGGGTGAGTTTTCAATGAGGTTGCGGTAACGCAGTTCAGAATCTTGTATTAATTTTTCGGAACGTTTAATTTTCTCATGTTCCTCTATGCCGTGCAGCCCGAGGGAAACATCTGAAGAAAGTTCTTCGAATAGAGCGGTTTCCTGTTCACTAAACTGACCGCAATGCTCAGAGAAGAGATAAAAATCACCCCGGTAAACTCCACCCGGTGAAAGGGGGAAAACTGCGAGAGACGAAATGTTGTTTGAATCAAACACGATGCGTGTGCTTTCAGAGAAACCGGCTTCAGACAGGTTATTGATAATCGTTGATTTCCGGTTCGGGCGCTCTATGGAGTTTACGGTTTCTATAAGCTCATGTATCATTGGTTCTTTGCTGGGGAGCACCGGGTTCCGGCCGGAGTAACTTGTAATTACCGGAGGAACAGCTTCCTCCTCTGAAAGCGTTATTACTGCATATATATATCCCCCTTTGTCAACGGAAATGCTTGTTATGGATTTTAGCAGATCTTTCCGGATTTTCTCCATAGCGATAGCAGTGTTTACCAGACTGACCAGTTCGTATAGACGGTTAAGACGGACAGCCGCGTTGCCTGACTCGGTCTGATACTGAAGTGAACGGAGGTTCTGCTTTTTTATATAATTATATAAAAGTCCCCCTCCGATGAGCAGCAGAGTTGATAGCAGTGAAAACAGAAGAATGGAGGTGCCGTGTATCCCCTCATAAACTTCATCAATATCCATCTTGGTAATAACCATCCAGTTAAGGTCAGGAACTGTTTCGCCGTAAAATAGAACTTCTTCCATCCGATAATCAAATCCGCGGTCATAGGTGGTGAGCCCTCTCAATACTCTGACTGTTGCTCTTAATGTATCGTCTGATGTAGTATTAAGTTCCAGCGGATTGCCGGCGTAAAAACGAAGCGGACTTATATAGACCACCGAATCCTTATCGGAGCGGGTAAGAATAGTTTCACCTGTTCTGGTTGGGAGCGGAGACTCTGAAATCATCGGGTAGAAAAAGACAAAAGGGTCAATAGTGAAGATCACAGCACCGATCACCTCAGAAGACTGGCTTTCCAAGTGGTACACTGGAACATAGGTGTGCATGTGTATAAACTCTCTCTGCTTGTTGAGATGAATATCAATAAAAGCAGGACCATCGAGTGTCTCAAATAAGTGATTCTTGGGCAGAGGAGCTTCGTTTGAATAGCCGTCCCGGAGCCCAGTCGCGAAAACAACCTCTTTTTTTCTGTTGATAACCTGGATGATTTTGTAGTTATGATTTTTCTGGAGCTGGTCAAGCCAGGCATGAAGACTTCGCTTTTCCGGCTCACCTAAGGGATTACGCAAAAAACTATTAACTGCCGAAGAGAATCCCATGTTTTTGTATAGGTACCGGGCATCAGAGAGCCGTTCAGAATAGTAGTTCTGAATCTGTCTGACTTTAAGTTTGGTAATAGAGGAAATGGTGTTACCGTAGCTGGTTTCTACTTCCTGACGGATGGAAAAATAGTAATAAAAAGCGGCAAAGGTGATGGAGAGTGCAAAAAATATAAAAATACCAACAGGTACAATCAGCGGGAACCGGTGTTTTTGCATTGATTTTTCGGCTCTATTCATAGACTCAATTTAAAGAAATCATAACTTCTGAAAGAATAAATAATCGCAATTAAAACTATCGAAAAATGAGGGGATTTTCAACTATGAAAAAAAAGAGGGGAGGAAGGATTGTGTTTTTAGCCAGAAATCAGGAGACTTTTGGTTTTTTGGGGAGGGCTGAAAGACGGCATGTGCCCGGGGTTTGAAGAACCGCTCAAGTTAGTAAAACCCCTAAGCGCGGAGGGCTGAAGGTGATGTTTATGTGATTCAGGGTCTTCTTTGAACAGATTGCGGCTATTGTGATTGCATGCACGGGGGTTAAACTTAAATGTGAGGGGTCAGACAAACAGCCATACCACCTATTGTTTTTACGTAGTACAAAACTCTGCGGGAGCCAGGGCTTTCCGCAGAGTCTGCTAACTTTCACATAATTTAAGGATTCTATTGACCAGAGGTCGTTATTTCATCAGAATCATTTTTCCGGAGCCGCGGAAGGGGTTTTGCGACTTGTCAGCCGGGACCGCTTCGATCGTATATATAAAGATTCCGGAGGCACCATGAGGCGCGAATACCGCCTGATGATAGCCGGAAGCAAGTTCGCCATTCACCAGTTCAGCAATCTGTTCTCCCAGCGGATTAAATACGGTCAGCCGGACATAAGAGGCAGCAGGCAGGGAGAATTTAATAACCGTTGAAGGGTTAAACGGATTCGGATAGTTTTGCTCAAGGCGGAATTCCGAAGGAGCTTCAAATGATGACGGCTCCCCGCCACTGACTGGTGTGTAGGTCATCCAGTTTCTTATGATATAGTCATAGTTCAGTGCTGAGATAGTGTTGTCATACCGGTATGGTCTTCCGGCGATATATATAAATGAACCGGCGCTATCTCTTTTAATTCTGAAGCCGGCTGACCAGGCAGATGAAAGGTCATTCTTAAAAAGAGGAACCGCACCCACGGTGGTATCAATAAGAACAAGCTGATTGCGTGTATTGGTCGGAAGCACCGGCATATCCTGCAGCCCTTGAGCAACTGAAAGTATGGTGGAACTGAAATCAGTAAGTCCTGATATAGATTGCACTCCGGTGTATTGCATTAAATCAGATGAAAAGAAATCCTGCCCTTGCCTGGATGCAAGCAGGAAGTTTCCGCCAGACTGAACATAAGCGAGCACCTGAGCCGCGCTGTAAAACACAAGATCGCCGCCGTAGTTGTTGCCAAGCCAGATAACACGCGGATACTTCATTAGAATTTCATCAGGAATCGACCGGTTAAAATAATGCGCGCTCTTAACCTGGCTGTTTACCTTATAGTCGAAACTCTGATTTCCGAATAAGTCCCACACATCAACATCAAAATCACCAAACGGACCGGAATTGAGATAAAAATTTGCAAACTCAGTCGGGTAGGTTGCTCTCTCAATGCCGTTGACCACTAATATATCAGCGCTGGTCTGAATGACGGTAACAGCGTTGTTTATAACTCTTGTGTGAGAGGTCGTACCGTCTGATACTTTGAGTGAGACAGAGTAATTACCTGTATCGGTATATGAATAAGAAGGGGTCTGCCCGGTTGCATCTATAGTACCGTTATTATCAAAGTCCCACTCCCATGAAGTAATGGGTGATGAGCCCGGGGCTGAGAAATCCGAGAATGAAACTTCAAACGGAGTAACGCCAAGATTCTTATTCACCGCAAAAGCTGAATGCAGATGGCTGGCGGGTCTGATATCTTCGTAAGCTGACTGATAGACAACTCTGGTCTCAGGGTTCTGGATGAATGCAACAACCCTGATGCTGTCTAAACTTACCTTTGAAAGAAAATCATTACTCGGTATATACATCAAATCTGCTGTTACTGACTCACCCGGAGCGGGTATTTCAAATGCACTGCCTTTAGCGTCAGGAAGCATTTTTCTGGTAACATTATAAAAAATTCTTTCACCGTTTGAACCAGGAGGGGATGTATATTCAACTACGCGTTCAGTAAGAGCAAGAAACAGGCGTGTGTTGGTAAAAGTAGTAACATCGGAACTGTCCCGGGTAATTTTTATACTGATGCCCAAAACATTATTGGAAAATTTTTCAGCGATTATCTCGATCATAAAGGGGGAGAAAGTGGCATTGCCGGAGGTTACTGCTCCCTCTACTGCTGCCTGAGAGGTACTTGTGTTTATGCCGTTAATCTGAATCCAGGGAACCGAATTAACTCCGTAAAGACCTCGGCGGGAGTTGTTGTCACCCGAGTTCAGCAGAAACATTGGGTCATTAGCTGCGGGCCAGTCAACATTATAAATAACGTGCGATATAATGCCGTCTGCAACCATCTGCCTGGTGAGGGTGTTGTACCAGGAATTATTGATAGTAGCACAAGGTCCGCATCCGGCATTAGTAAAGCGCTCGAGGAGCGAAAGTTTCGGAAATGCTGAGCCAGCGATAATGAGCCCGGAGAGAAAGAAAGAAAGCACGAGTTTGTTCATAAGCGATAACCAACTAATTAAATCAATGAAGTTAATTATAAGGGGAAAATTTCACCTGTGCAAAAGAAACTTACAGAGAAAATTAACAACTTTCCGGCTCAGAACCGGATGGTCATCAGGCGGCGTTTGTGTTCCTTAAACCCTTTTTCCCGGTAAAGGTCAAATGCTTTCCTGTTGGTGAGCTCAACCTCAAGGTGAAGTGCCCTGACCCCGTGTTTTGGGGCTTCCGATGAAACAAAATCCAGAGCAGCCGAACCAGCCCCCAAGCCGCGGAAGTCCTCCCTGATGAACAGCTCATCCAGAAAAGCATTCCGCCCGCCAAACTCAAACGAAAACCCAAAACAGAGGAGCAGGTAGCCGATGACCGTTTCCTGCTGCAAAATAAGCCAGCCGCGACCCAGATGCTCCCTGGTCAAAAACTCAGTGAAGTTCTGCTCAGTAAGGGAGTAATGAAATGGATACCCGTCAATTTTGTAGAAGTCCTGCATCATTTCCAGAAGAAGAGGAACGTGATTGCGGGCAATCGGGGAAAAAGTAAAGTTATTCAAAGCGCAAACAGATTAAGTGATGATGTAAAAATAGGGAAATAAAAAGAATATTTTATTGGGCAGGAGTCTTGATCGGGCAGGAGTATAATTGGGATGTATGAATGGATGTTCTCTTACCACAATAATACGATACTGCGGGAATCGCATTTTGCGAAATTGTTGAATCGGGTTTGATATATATAAATCCGGAGGATTCACATCCTGGTATAAAAATAGAAGACAAAGAACCACTACACCGCTGAGGTTACACCATGAAGGTGCTGAGTGTGGGGATGTTAGATTTCTATCAATATTTAGACTCCTTCCGAATCGGCGGCGGGGGGTTTTGTGTGATGCGTTTTCTGCCAATATTCGATTCCTCCATAATCGGTAATTTTAGCAATTTGAAATTCATCTTTCAAGCGGGTGACTCTTGAAAATTTGCGGTCAAATCAAAAAAAAGCCGTAATTTAGACTTTTTAATGTAAAACAGGATTTCCCGGATGCGTTCTCTTTTTACTTTTGTTTTCCTCTTCCTGATGAGTTTTTTGCTCCATGCCCAGCCCCGTCAGTACCTCCCCGGCGAACTGCTCGTCCAGTTCCGGCCAGGTAAAACCCCCGAATTTCTGACCCGGCAAAACCAGGCAGCCGGCCTCACTATCAAGGAGCTTGTCGCAAGCGAAATGAATATCTGGCTTATCGGCTTTGATGAGAAAAATATCAGTGATGCCGGGGCACTGTCACTGGTTAAAAACAACAGCGATGTATATACTGCCCAGTTTAATCACTATATATCACACCGTCCTGGTGTACCTGATATGGGAACCGTATCTCCGGGCGGATCACCTTCCTCCCTCATGCCAAATGACACGCGCTTTGGCGAGCAGTGGGGTTTGCATAACACTGGTCAGAGCAGCGGTACTCCGGACGCTGATATTGACGCTCCGGAAGCGTGGGACTTCAGCACCGGCGGTATTTCATCGCTTGGTGATACGGTTGTAGTTGCCGTGGTTGACGGCGGGTTTGACCTTAATCATCAGGATCTTAACTACTATAAAAACTGGCGCGATATACCCGGTAACAATATTGATGACGACCTTAACGGTTACGTTGATGATTATAATGGCTGGAATGCATACGACCAGAACGGCTCCATCCCTTCGGATGACCATGGCACTCACGTAGCCGGGATTGTAGGCGCACGAGGTAATAATGCTCTTGGTGTGGCAGGGGTTAACTGGAATGTGAAAGTGATGCCGATTGCAGGTTCTTCCGGTCAGGAAGCAATTGTGCTGCGTGCTTATAATTATATACTCAAGATGCGGAAGCTCTACAACCAGACAAACGGTCAGCAGGGCGCATTTATCGTTTCTACCAATGCTTCTTTCGGAGTGGATTATGGTCAGCCCTCCAATTACCCACTTTGGTGCGCTGTGTATGACTCTCTCGGCGTGCAGGGTATTCTAAGCTGCGGAGCTACTGCTAATGCAAACGTTAACGTTGATCTTCAGGGAGATATACCAACGGCATGCGCAAGCGATTTTCTTGTCTCGGTCACAAACACAACCAGGACCGATACAAAAAATTCAGGTGCAGCTTACGGACTGACAACCATTGATCTCGGTGCACCGGGTACTTCAGTGCTCTCAACTATTCCAGGTAATGGCTATTCAAGCAAGACCGGAACCTCAATGGCAACACCGATGGTCTCTGGTGCTATCGGTCTGATGTTCGCTGCTGCTAATCCGGCACTGATGACGTTTTATAAATTAAATCCCGCGATGGGAGCATTACAGTTTAAAGAGTATCTGCTTTCCTCAACAGACCCGATACCGGCCCTGGCGAATATAACGGTTACAGGCGGCCGGCTGAATATATATAAAGCGCTTCTTGCTATTGCGGTTCCGCCGGACACAGTTCCCCCGACACAGGTAACAGATCTTGCTGCTGCCGAGGTTACCTCAAGTTCTGTGCGTCTGCAATGGTCAACACCGCTTGATACGACGAGAAACGGTATAGCCGGATATGATATCCGCTATTCTTCCACCCCGATAACCGATTCAGCATCGTTCAGTGCAGCGCTGCCGGTGAGTTACAGTCACACTCCCGATACAACAGGCGCGCCAGTCAGTGTTACCATAAGCGGGCTTGCGCCAAATACAACTTATTACTTTGCGCTCCGTGCTTATGACCTTTGGGCTAACTGGTCGGATATATCAAATACGGTTTCTGCTGCAACCTGGCAGGCACCGGTCTTTAGTGTTTCTCCCGACAGTATGTTCCGCTATCTTAATCTGAACGAAGTAGTTACCGATTCAATAGTTCTGACGAATTCATCTCAGCATTTGTCCACGCTTGACTGGTCGGTAACGTTTGAGAATAATACCTTCCCCTCAGGGTCAGTTAAAGCATCAGTTGTTCCATCGGTCTCACGGACTGAGGATTCACGTTTTCATAAAAAAGAAAATCCGCTTCAGTTGTTCGGCGCATCAGGACGTGGCAGCGGAGGTCCTGATGCATTCGGCTATACCTGGATTGACAGCGATGATCCTTCAGGTCCTGAGTATTTATGGAATGATATATCAACAACCGGCACGGAACTGACCACATGGACCTCAACCGGCACTTTCGGAGCCAAGGATGAAGGATACTCTGGTCCGGTTGCGCTTCCTTTTAGTTTTAAGTTTTATGGTGAAAATCAGAACGCGGTTTATGTATCCAGCAACGGTATGATACTTTTTTCTGCTCCGACATCGAACAATTTCACCAACACGAACATGCCGACCAGCACGGCTCCGAATGGGATCATTGCTCCTTTTTGGGATGATCTTGACGGCACCAGCAGCGGTAATGTATATACAAAGCAGGAGGGGAATAAATTTATTATTCAGTACAATAACTGGCCGAGGTACAGTTCGTCCGGTTCGGCTCTCACTTTTCAGATAGTTTTGCATCAGAACGGAAAAATTGTCATTTATTATAAAACCATGACCGCCTCAGCGCTGAACTCAGCTACTGTGGGGATCGAGAACCAGACGGGCACTATAGGGCTTCCCGTAGCGCATAATGCAACGTATGTGAAGAATAATCATGCGCTTTCTTTCCAGGCAGAACCTGACTGGCTTCAGGCGCAGAATTTTTCCGGAATGCTTTACAACGGAAATTCGGCCTCAGTGCAGCTTACTTTCAACGCGAGCGATTTTCCGGAAGGTCTTTATTCAATGGATATGAAGATACAGACGAGCGACCCTGCTAATCCGTTGATGACCGTACCTGTTGTAATGTGGGCAAGCGGTGTAATTCCTGTTGAGCTTACCGCTTTCCGTTTAAGTCAGGATAAGGGAGGTGTTAATATATACTGGTCAACTGCAACTGAAACCAATAATGAATCCTTTATTATTGAAAGGAAGAGAAAAGATGGGGAGTGGGTTGAAGCTGGCAGAGTACAGGGCAGCGGAACTACTACTGAATCGAAAGAATATCATTACCCCGACAAACCTGATGCAGGCGGAACATATCTCTACCGACTGAAACAGAGGGATTTTGACGGTACCACTAAAATAAGTGCGGAAGGTGAGGTAACACTCGGAGTTCCTCTAACCCTGGCACTTGAACAGAATTACCCGAATCCGTTTAATCCTTCAACCAGGATTAATTATCAGATTCCGGCAGATGCAAAAGTAACCATTGAGCTTTTTGATATGACTGGTCAGAAAGTTGCATCCCTTCTTGATGCTGAAGTTACGGCAGGGTATCATACGCTTGATTTAGCGGCAGGTCAGTTCGGGTTATCATCTGGTATATATCTTTACAAACTGACAGCATTTGAAACAGGAAGCTCTCATACCATAACCATCAGCAGGAAAATGGTAATGCTGAAATAAAATTACAGGTATGAATGATGAAGTATGAACAGATAAAACTTTAATTGCATATTACACAGAGACTCGCCTTAAGCGAGTCTCTGTATGTAATTTGCGTCATCACAAACCCCTTAAATTCTCCCGCAGATTCTCAGATCAAAGCAGTAGTATATATTGCTTGCTAATGTACATTGTTCATTGATTGCTAATTACTAACTACTAACTACTAATTACTAATTACTAATTACTAATTACTAATTACTAATTATCTTCCCTGCCGTCTTTGTTATTATCTTTATATGCTCTGAAAAATGATGTCTTAATATTGTTGTCAATATCATTCTCGTTAGCCGAAAGATCAGGATTCAACCATCCGCCAGATGATTTAAACCAAGCATAGGGATTAACCAGCAGGGTGAGGTTCTCGCTTCCGGTTGCCCCGATAGTTACAGGTGTTTCGAATGCGATTGATTGATCGGCTGACTTCTTTGAACGATAAACAAAGTTCACCCCGTTAAATTTTCCTT
Organism: Ignavibacteriaceae bacterium; assembly: GCA_020848375.1. Lineage (GTDB taxonomy): Bacteria > Bacteroidota > Ignavibacteria > Ignavibacteriales > Ignavibacteriaceae > H2-BAC3. The sequence goes on along the minus strand of JADLAF010000142.1, from coordinate 12,559 downwards.
TTACTATTACCGAGAAACGCTGGTCTTCTGAGGTGCCGTTAAAAAATGAGGTGTCAATGAAAGATTCGTTAGCTTCCGGCTTGTGAATTCTGAATCGCACCCTGTCGTAAGTTCCGGCCGGAATACTGTTTGAAGCAACATGATGCAGCGAATTATTTGCTGTGAGATTAACAACAAACGGTCCGGTTTTTATATCGGTACTGTCGTTTCCGGTTGATGGTTTTAGCTTGATTGATCTGATAAGAATCTTAACTGAATCTATAATCAGCGTATCGGTCTGGGGTTTGTTGAATGCGGTATGGTCAGTATAATAACTTACTGATACGTTATTGCCAACCGGTGTAACAGGGTCTTCTTTACACGATGTCAGAAATGCTGACAGCAACAGCAGCATTGCCGGTAAAACTAATAACTTCTTCATAGTATATGTCCTTATTTTTTTTATTTAATTATAGTTTTCTCAGATATAATTTAGGGACATTAACATAGGGAATGTGTGTTACTCAGCAAAAGAAATTTCGGTAAATGATAAGACTGGCAGATAGACGATATATCAAAAAAGCAGTGATGTAAATCACGCAAGGACAGTATTAGAAGCGCATTAGGACAAACTTCGTAAACGCAAAATAGTTGCACAGAACGATCTATGAAGTACGATGAACATCAGGCAAAAATCAGATTAATCTGTATGATGCAAAACCTCGCGCAAAGACGCTAAGCCGCAAAGAAAATTTTCTTCAAGTTACAATGAACATCAAAAAAAGATCAGATTGCCGGGGTGTGCTCTCTTTCGCTCTGTGGCTGTCAAATGGTTCTGTATGCAACCCAAAAGTCACTTCTGATTTACACGACAGTATATATTATATTTTCCGGTTTGTTGTACACAGACTACTGACCACTAATTATTTAAGATTTCTTCGATTTTCTTAGTAATTTCCTCATCTGTTGGTTTAACTCCGCTTCTGTAACGGGCAACAATATTTCCATCTTTGTCAATAAGGAATTTCTCGAAATTCCATCTGATGGCGGAGTCGCCGGTTACTGAATTATTGGTCAGCTTTTCGAAAAGGGGTGACTTATTTGCCAGCACGGTTACCTTCTCAAACAGCGGGAAACTTACATTAAAGGTAGTTGAGCAGAATTCTTTAATCTCATCTTCGGTGCCGGGTTCCTGATTGCCGAAATCGTTACAGGGAAATCCGAGAACAAGCATTCCTTGATCTTTATATTTCTGGTAAATCGCTTCAAGGTCAGCATACTGTTTTGTGTAACCGCACTTGCTGGCAACGTTAACGATGAGCAGAACCTTCCCCTTGTAGTCTGCGAAATTCACCAGATTGCCATCTATATCCTTCATGGAAACATCTGATATGTTGTTATTCATCTCTTCTCCTTCTCCGGGTTTTGCCATAACAGGGGAAGCCATGTAGGAATAGTAACCGTACATACCGGCGCCTCCGGCAAGTAAAAGACCGGATAAAATTAATATTATCGTATTCATTTTCATTGTTTGTCCTTATTTTTACCTATAAACAAAATCAGAACTGCATATTGTTCCAATTTACGAAAATTATTAACAGCATATCCTTTGCCCTTATAATCGGTACAGGAATGCTGTTTTTATTGAAATATGGCTGGCGTGAAATAGGGGGGTGGGCTGTTGCCCCCGCCCTGATATTTGCCGGGGCTATTTTTCTGATCGCAAAATGGGCGGAAAATCGCCTCCGGCCGATGAGGATTATCCAGTTTAAGGGAAAACTCTATCCTCTGCTGATTTATCTTGGTGTAATTTTCACTTTTGGCATGCTGCTTCTGGATCTGGACTCCCGAGTGGGACGTTATTATGCTATTAACGAATGGCTGGATTTGTTTAATGACGGCAAGTTTCCTTACGGCGGAGTAACAAATCCATCCGGGCTGCCCATGCTCTTCTTTCTGGCTCTGCCGTTTTATTACATCGGCTCAACCGGAATGATTGTGCCTCTTGGCATTGCACTGCTGGCGGGGTTAGTATTATTTGAAAAAAAGACCTACCGGGAGGTTGCAGTTTCGCTCACCATACTTTTTCTCAGTCCGTTGGTTTCTTATGAGTATTTAACGCGCAGCGAACTGATTTTTAACATGACGCTGGCGGTTTTTCTGATCTCGCTAACTTTTGACAGGAGAGCGGGGGAACAGAGAAAGGTTTTTCACTACGTATTGGCGGCAGCATGGGGAGCGGTTCTTGCAACGCGGATTTCAATAGGTATCCCCTGGGTGTTGTTTCTCTTGTTTTTTTACCGGCAGGATTTCAAATGGATGATTACTTCGGCTGCGGTAACACTTCTTGCGTTTGTGGTAATTGTAACTCCGTTTTGGATATGGAATCCGTCAGTGTTTATTGAGCGGGGTCCTTTTGCCATTCAAATGATGTATCTGCCGTTCTGGGTATATATAGCCGCGCCGATGGTGATACTTGCCGCGGGATGGTTAGTGAGCAATCATCAGGAAGTCTATTTTTCAGCAGGCATGATTCTTTTTTTTCTGGTGCTTATTTCCTTTTTCAGCACTCTGGCTGATGAGGGGCTCAATCAGACGGTCCTGCGGGACCGGTTTGACGTTTCGTATTTTATTATGCCTCTCCCGTTTTTTATTATGGCGTTGCGTGAATATACCGTTGACCGTTATCTGGGGCGGGTATATTACTCCGAGCCCGAACAGCTTGAGCTGTAATCAGCAGGGTTTTTCTCCCCGTCGGGATATATATACTTGTTATATTCTGGAAGAAATCAGCGGATAAAACCCGGCCGGATTTTCCCGCACTCTGACCGCCAACTCATCATCACTAAAGGGCTTTGCAATCTCAGAAAGAAGCTGAAGCTGAAGCTCCGGCATTGATTGCGGAGTAATAAGCAGGAAGAATATGTGGGAGGGTTTACCGTCCAGGGAATCAAAATCTATTCCTGTTTTTGAAACAGCACACATAAGCAGGGGTTCTTTAGCAGTAATACGTGCATGCGGGAGTGCCAGTCCGTTAACTAATCCTGTTGAAGAAGTTTCCTCGCGCGCAAAAACAGCCACACGCAGAGCGATTTCATCAAGACGGTAAGCTGCCGCGGCTTTTGTACAGAGTTCGCGGATAATCTCCTCTTTTGAAGACGCGGTTGTGATATATATGGAAGATGGTGTGAGCAGCCCTTTCAAAGTTCTCAGCTTTTTTATTTTCCCGGCATAGACTGACATCAGCGGGCCGCTTATGACTGAAGTAATAATTGCCATAATCACCAGAGCAACAAAAGTGCGCTCGGTAATAAGACCATATTCAAGCGCAAGTAAACCAAGGATAATTTCCATTGCTCCGTGCGCGTTCATCCCGAACCCGACTGCTTTTGATTCCAGTTTACCCATTCCGGCCGCTCTTGCACCCAGCGCTGATCCGGTAACTTTAGCCGCGGTCGCAACAACAACAAGGGTAAGGGTCAGGAAAAAATCAAAATTGAGAAAAAAGTTTACCTTAAGACCAATGGAAACAAAAAACAGTGGCGCGAAAATATTGGTTACAAACTGCTGAATAATTTCACGGGTTTCTTCTTTTAAGTGAGCGGAGTCACCAATGGCAATACCCACTATGAATGCGCCAAAAATTGCATGAATTCCTATATACTCGGTGAAGGCAGCTCCGGCCAGTCCGACTATAAAAATGAAATTCAGTACACTCCCCGGAAAGGAAAACTTTTTTTGAATAGCGGGTAAAATCCTGTTGAAAAACTTTCTGCCGAACACCAGAGTCACAAGTAAAAAGGCAAACATAAGCCCGACAGTGGTCTGAGGTGAAAATCCGTGACCGGAATCTGAAATCTGGGTAATCAGTATTGAAAAAATAATCCATCCTGTAATATCATTAAGCATTGCCGCGGCAATAACAGTGAAGCCGATTTCGGATTTAAATAATTTAAGGTCCATCAAAATTTTTGCGACAACCGGAAGCGCGGTAATTGAAAGTGAGGTGCCGATAAATAGTGAAAAGATGAGCGGACTCTTTTCCGGAGGCAATCCTAAAAACGAGGGGAAAAGATATGAAAGCGCAAACCCGGCGATAAAGGTAAAAATGATACCGGTGAAACTGGTTAAGCCGGCCACTTTTGACTGACGTATCAGCACGCCGAGATCAACCTCAAGACCTGAAACAATGAGAAGCAGAACCACACCAAGCATCGCCAGCCCGCTCAGTGCCGAGCTTATGGCAGCGGAGCTGTTAAAAAGGTGGTTGTATATATCCGGTGCAAGCATACCAAACACCGTAGGACCGAGGAGAATTCCGGCGAGTATTTCACCTATAACCATCGGCTGTTTAAAATAACGGAACAGCTCACCCAGACCGCGGGCAAGTAAGAGCATGAGCCCGAGAATGAGGAGAAAGAGTACTGACTCTGAACTGCTCATCTCAGCGGACCAGCAGTAAGGAGCAGGGGAGCTCCTTCAGGATATACTCAACATCGTGCTGAAAAATGCGGTCAAGCAGATTGAGTTTTTTTTCAGGGGCGGTCATAACCAGCAGGTCAGCTTGCTGCACTTTAGCGTAAGCTCCTGCTTCAAAACCTTCCTTGCCATAGATGCAGACGCCGGTCACGGGAATTTCGCTGAAATCATGTTCGCGGATATATATATTCATTTTGGTCTGTTCCTCCTTCTTCCACTGAGCCAGTGCATCCTCTGCCTCAGTGAGAGAGCCGGTTGCGTTGACCGTGATTGCCAGCCCGGGAACCTGAAACTCCCGTATGAGCCCGAGTGAGCCGCCGTTCATCCGCGAGAAATCTGCCGCAAACCAGAGTGCCAGTTCGTTCACTTCAGTAAAACCGGTGGTCATATATATACTTTTCAGAACTTTTTTTCTGCTGAAGTCAGGAGTGAGGATAAGTAGTGAACAGGGGGAGTTTCTCATCAGTTTTCTGGCAACGGAGCCGATATAGTAACCCTGCAGGTTTTCGCGCTCCAGCGCACCGGCTATCAGCAGATCAAATTTCTGTTCTTTTGCAGCGTTCAGAATAACTCGCGCCGGATTTCCGGATCCGGTTACCACGGATGCGGGGATGGAATCTTTTCGCAGGTCATCTTTGGTGCTATCAAGCCGCTTAAGAATTTCGCCATCGGGCTGACCTGCATAAATAAGAGTGAGAGCAGAACCCCAGTGGCGGCACAATTGACGCGCAAGCTCAAGATGGGCTAATGAGTTTGGTGAAAAACTGATTGCCAGACCTATTTTTCTGATTTCAGGTTTCATATATATATGATCATGCCGTTGTTTTGTAAGCTTCAGAGAATTTCCTTAGTACTCCTTCAACCTCATGCTGACGGTCAAAGGGGACAGGAATGGCAATGGTTCTTTTTGTTGCACCGTTTCTGCTTCTGACGGTAATGCCACAGAGTATTGAACGGGTTTTTTCATCATATTCAACTTTATCAAGGGTTCTTCCCATCGAGTGCCACTCATGATATACTCCCCCGATGACCACCCCGTCAGTACCAATATATATGGAGCCGTCTGACTGTGTGATCTGACGCGTGGTAATCTTTTTGTTAAAATGAGAGATGAGCAGCCCAAAGACCCCGAGACCCAGGCCAAGCAGCGCACCGCCCCATACCGGCAGGGGGATTAGATCAATCCATGCAGCCAGTATTCCCGCAAAAAACAATCCCAAAAATCCGGTGACTGCTTCGTCTGACTGCCGCTTCACGTCGTTTAAGGCATATTCGTTAAGCGCCTGCTGATCAAGCACCCAGGAGCCGATCAACCCCTTTCCGTTCATCAAATCTTCTGCATCCCCCATCATTCGCCTGCCGGAAAAGAAGAGAATCCACCGTGCCAGAAAAAGCCCTGAGCCAAAGATGCCTGGCATAAAAATATACCACTGAAATCCGATGACCAGCGTGCCAACCAGTGAGAATACCGAAAACACGATATAAAGCAAATCGAATGTTTTGATAAGAGAGTGGTTCGGGTTAACCATCCGCGTTCTGATAATGCACTCCTTTAATTTCTTCTCATTTTCATTCTGAAAGATACTACATATCTCCGAATTTGCCGGAGGGGTGGTCTCAGGTTCCCGATCGGTCCTCGACTTCGCTCGGACACCAGAGTCGTGGGATGGTTTCGATACCTCAGTTGAGGGAGGGTATTTCCGAGCTAAACGCAAAGTAAGCAGAGTTATCCGCAAAGTTCCGCAGAGTTAAAGTTCAGAAAAGGGGGAGAAGTCATTTTTTCTGCAATTCTCCATTATCCACTGTCCACTATCAATTAGAATTATTCTGTCTATTCTTTCGTACACTTCTTTGCGCCATTTGTACACTTACTCAGCCCTTTATCAATAAAACGCCTGCTGATGCTTCAAATCCGCCTATTTTTGGCGTAGAAATTCAGGCATATTAATTGCATTTGAAGTTGATTAATTCATATTTGATTAGAGGAAACACCATGCAAAAAGCTGTTACATTATTTGTGGTCCTGTTCATGACAGCGGGCTTCATTTCCGTTACATCCGCCGAAGACCGGAACCTTTTCCCCCCTGCCGCTGATTCTCTTGAAAATGAAGTGACTGTTGATACCACGATTTCATCAGATGATGATGACTGGTGGAAGATGGATAAAAAAGAGAAGAAGAAAAAAGTTGAAACAAATAAGAAAAAGAACAAAAAAGATAACAATACAGTAGATGATGAATGGATGGAATGGGACTGGGATGAGGACTGGGATATGGACTTTAACGTATGGAACAGTGACAATAACCCGACTATTACCGTCATGTATGGTCAGGGCGGTTTTAAACAGAATTATTTATCTGATATGCCGTTTGGGGAACTTCGCCTCGGGTACGGCGGTACAACAGTGTACAAGCGCAGAGATTACCTCACCAACTATGATGCAAGTTATCTGACTTACAGCATGCAGACAGCCAATTTCGGAGAGAAGAAAGATGCTGCTTTGGTTGAAAGCAAACTTACCAGATTTGGCATGGGGTGGGATAAAGGTTACGGTTATCATCTTGGCGGAAAAGCAAGTTTGAATTTATACAACACTTTTGGCATTGGATGGTCTAAACTGGAGCTGGTTGACTCAGTTATCAACCCGATTGATTATAATTACCTGAGTGACTACCGCGATGCATTCAGATTTGGTATAAGAGGAGAGGCGGGCATTAGTTTGTCCCCGATACCGAATCTCAGCTTTAATGCCGGATACGAGCGCGCTATTGTTTACCCCAGAGTGCTTTTTTGGAAGACCGCCGGATCGCTCCTGGCAGAAAGTGTGGCCGGATGGGCAGTTGAGGAGTTTGTTGACAGAATTCTTTATAACTCCCCGGCAGTAGCACCGGTGATGAACTTTATCCTACGCAGCGCGCTAATTTACGGAGCGTATGAGCTCAGACGTGATGAATCTAACTTCCCGTTCAACGGAGTTGAACCTGTTGCGCACGACACATTTAAATTTGGAATAAGCTTTATCTTTTGATAGAACTTTAATTTCAATACGACGCTCAGTTAAGCCGCCCTTGCCTGACACAGGGGCGGCTTTTTTTATGACTGTTGGCTCAGGAACTGACTGAGCAGAGCTTTTAGCCCCCTCCTGTTGCTATTCCTTTACAAGTACCATATCTTCAAGAAAAGGGAACTTCTCCCTCGCCAGTTCAATTTGCTGTTTATTAATGGTATAGTAAAGAGTTTCCTCTGTTATGGTCTGGCAGTCAATCACCTCACCAGTCGGGGCACAGACCATAGATGAGCCGTCGTAAGTAACATAAGGGTCAGTGCCTGTTCTGTTACAGGCAACAGTGTAGCAGAGATTTTCGATTGAGCGTGCCGGGGCAAGATGACGCCAGTGATGAACCCTCGGCACGGGCCAGTTGGCAATGTTTATCATTATATCCGCTTTTTGCTTGCCATAGTAACGATAAAGCTCCGGAAAGCGGAGATCGTAGCAAATTGAGAGTCCAGTCTTCCAGCCGCAGATATCAGTCATAACCGGGTCGCTGCCGGCAGTGTAATTTTTATTTTCGTCTGCAAGGCCAAATAGGTGAATTTTACGGTACTCGGCAGCAATCTTCCCCTCGCGGTCAAAATGAAGCAGAGAGTTGTAAATTTTACCTTCAAACTTCCTTATTAAGCCGATGATCAGATGAGTGTTATACTTATAGGCGAGCTTACTGAAAAAGCTGCAGCTCGAGCCTTTTTCATCCTCTGCGAGCGTTTCGGCATTCATACTAAAGCCGGTTAGGGTCATTTCGGGAAGGATTATCAGGTCTGTCGGGACCTGGGCGTGGTGTATGAGATTAAGGATTTTTGTCTGATTGGCTTCCTTATCCTCCCACACCGGATCATACTGAAGTAGTAATATTTGTAAGAATGGTTTTTCCATGTCGAACTCCGGACAATGTTGTTAGTAAACTTACGGAAAATCAATGTATAATGTACAATCAACAATGTACAGGTTTTAAGGACCAGAAAACTCGCGCAAAGAAAAAGAATCTGTCCGGGCATATTTTTAACGCAAAGGGAGCAAAGTTTTCCGCAAAGTTTCGCAGGTTTTAAACTAAGAACCCAGAACCCCGTACCATGCACCCCGAACCCCGTACCATGCACCCCGAACCCCGTACCATGCACCCCGAACCTCGGGCAAAGACGCATAGTCACAAAGAAGAATTTTTAACTCAGGGTTTTAAACCACGAACCAAGAACATAGGACAAAGCACCTCGAACAAAGCACCCAGAACCCGGAACTAAGCACCAAGAACCAAGAACCAAAAATTCATTTCTTCATAGTAAATTGTACCTGATAAAAAAAATATCTTTACTTTTAAATACGTTGCATTACATAGTCAGTTACGATATAACCAGCAATAAGCGGCGGAAGAAGATTTCAGATATTCTGCTCAACTATGGGTTGCGGATTCAGTATAGTGTTTTTTACTGCCAGATGCCGGTTAAACATCTGACAGCTCTAAAAAAAGAGCTCACCCCTTTTGTGAAAGGTAAGACCGACTCGGTTATGTTTTTCCGGCTTTGCGAAAACTGTTACCCGCATCGGGAAAGCATTGGGTATGAGCTAAAAATAACAGCCGAAAGCGTGGATGTTTTTTAACAGCGGCTGAAAAGTAAAACCATTAACCTCTTTTTGAAGGGAAGGAAAGGGTTATCATACGGAACAGGAACATATTTTCGTATGAAAGTTTCTTTAACTGCTGGCTTACTCTAAAATCAAAAGGGAGAGCGGGCGGCATTGACAACGTCTCACTGGATGAATATGAGGCAAAACTCAAGGAAAACCTTGAGGAGCTAAGCCGAGAGGTTACTTCGGGGTGCTACATTCCCGAACCCTACCGGAGGTTCTTTATTGATAAGTCCTCCGGGGGAAAGCGGCCCTTAAGTCTTCTGACCATAAAGGACAAACTGGTTCAGATGGCCGTCTGCGCATGGTTCGGACCGCTGATAGACAAACAGTTCGTAAACAGCAGTTACGCTTACCGCCCGGCCAAAGGTCACGCAAAAGCCATAGCCCGCATTAATGACTACCTTGCCCGGCGCTTTACCTTTGCCGCTCCTTTTGACATTGATAATTTTTTTGATACTATTAACCATGAACTGCTCATAAAAATCTGCTCCGGATTTTTTGACGATGAGGCAGTGCTTGAGCTGATTGCCATGTGGATAAAAACCGGCGCGGTTACTGGTAATAAATATGTAACTGCGGGAAAGGGTGTGGCTCAGGGGGGCGTAATTTCGCCGCTGCTTTCTAATATATATCTCCACTCATTTGACAAAGCACTTGAAGCAAGGGGTACGGCAAATGTCCGTTACGCTGACAACATTGTGCTTCTGGCCAAAAACCCTGAGTTGCTTAAGGATGATTATTTTTATTCAACTGACTACCTTCGCCAAAATCTGCAGCTTGAGATTAATAAAAACCCAAAACCGTTCTTTACGCCGGATGAGGGTTTTAGTTTCTGCGGAATCTTCTTTAAAGACAGGAAGAAACTCATTGATGAGCCCCGGCTTGAAGGACTCAAAAAGAAACTACCCGCCGTTATTACGAGCGCTCAGGCGGGTGAGTTTGTTGAAAAAGTGAACTTTCATCTTGACGGCATCAGAAGGTACTACGGTTTTGCTGATGCTCAGTTGCAGCTCAGGGAGCTTGATGACCTGATAGAGAGAGCCCTGGCAGACCGCATGAGAGTTGAACTCAGGAAACAGACACTAAAATCTTTTAAGGAGGCAAAGCAGATTCTTATAAAGCTGCACCTGCTTTCGATACAGGAAGAAGAAGCAAAAAAGGAATTTATAAACCGGGTGCTTAACCGGTTAAAGGAAAAACAGCAAGAGGTTAGTAAAGCAGATTCCAGAAAAAGTGACTCGTGCGGCAGGGGCTCATTCAAACCCATCATACCTGAAATAAAGATAACTACGGATGGAGTGAAATTACGAAGCCAGACCAGACCCGCAACGGGTTTGAAGCTGGCCGAATCAGCAAACCCCCCGACCCCGGCTGGCGGGTTAGTTGTTAAATCTGAGGAAGCCGTCGCATCTGCTCAAAAGAAGATTGACAAACGAAAAAGATATTATCACAGGATATGGTTCAGCAATCTGGACTTGTGCATAACTACCCCGGGTATGATTATAGGTAAAAACAGCGAAATGATATCAGCCAAACTGCAGGGAAAAATTGTACGTTCGGTTTCGATGCGGAGCACCAAGAGTGTGCTCATCGCTGCCAAAGGGGTATCGCTTTCCTCAGACCTGGTTTTTGCTCTTGCGGAAAAGGATATCCGGATGGATTTTTTTGACGGAATCGGCCGCCCTGTTGCTTCACTAATTCCGGCTGAAAGTCAGTTCTACGCCATGACTCGTCTGCAAAGTGAGGCGGCCTCATCAGAAAAAGGAGTGCATATTGCCAAAGAGCTAATCTCTGCAAAAGTGAGAAATCAGATTGCAACACTTAAGTATTTTACCAAAGCCCGGAACGGTGACCCGGCTCAGAAGAAAGAGATTGCACAATATATTTCTCAGCTTCACCGGGCGGCAAGTCTTATTGATGAGATACCTGAGGTAAACCCCCCTGAGGACTGGAGGAACAAGATGCTCGGGTATGAAGGTTCAGCGGGTGCTGTTTACTGGGAATGCATTAAATTACTGATAGGTCCTTCGGTTTATTTTGAGCACCGTGAGCATAAAGGAAGCAAAGACCTGGTTAATATGATGTTTAACTACGCCTACGGAGTTCTTTATGTAAAAATATCAGGCGCGGTAACCATAACCGGGCTGAACCCGAACACTGGATTTCTTCATACGGATCAAAAAGGAAAACAAACTCTGGTTTTTGATTTAATAGAGCCCTTTCGTGCGCCGATAGCCGACAGGACCATCATAACCATGATAAATCTTAAAATGAAAACAGAAACCGAAGGCGAGCTGCTCAGCAAAGCAACTAAAGATATACTATTAAAAAAAATTATCTCCCGGTTTCATACTGAGTTCCTTTACCGTGGAAAAAAGCAAAGTTACGCGGATATAATTCCGGCAATGATAAAGGAGCTTTCATTGTATTTGAAAGGAGAGAAGCAGCAGTTTAAGGCATACCGGGCTAAGTGGTAGCGGTTTAATGGCTGCCTCCTTTTTTTTTTTGGGGGGGGGGGTTAAGAAAAGCCAGCGAGGTTTGAGAAAATTGTAATTTTTACCGGTGACAGCTAAATTATTGAATTAAAAGTACTTAGCGGGGCTCACTTAAAGTAAGCCCGTTTTTTAAAAAGTTCTCAAACCTCCATTTTTCAAAAAAAGGGGGGGAGGTTTGAGAAAAACCCCAATTTCACCCCTTTAAAACAGCTTAAAAACGGGCTTTAAAAAAGGCAATTTTCTCAAACCTCAATTTCACAAAAAAACGCCCCGAGGTTTGAGAACTTTTTTAGAAAAAAAACCTCGAAAATGAGCCAAAAACGAGGGGTGAACTCAAAAAAGTGCAAAAATGAGCTAAAAACGAAGATCGGGGTACAAGAAAAAAATGGGAGGTTTGAGAACTTTTTTTTGAACTTTAAGTGAAAGAGGATAACTCATTGAAAACAAATAGTTTAAGAAAAATTTGGAAAATTCAAAAAAAGTATTTAAGTTGTAACCCATTGATTTAATTGCTCTTATCATTCTAATCGAACTATACTAGAGTTGGAACAGTAGTTCCTCGGTTGCTTTTTTAAGTTCAGTATTTTTCTGTTCTACCTTATCATTCTAATCGAACTATACTAGAGTTGGAACGTTGCTTTTGTTATTACGTTATTTAACTTATCCTGCCACTCTTATCATTCTAATCGAACTATACTAGAGTTGGAACTCTTCGACTACAACCATAGAAGCAGCAATATGCGCCTCTCTTCTTATCATTCTAATCGAACTATACTAGAGTTGGAACCCTTGTACATAGGCATCGTGTCCTTTCTGGTTGAAAATGTTCTTATCATTCTAATCGAACTATACTAGAGTTGGAACTAACAATGGTTAATTCTTGTCTCGATTTTTGAGACACTATATTCTTATCATTCTAATC
>JADLAF010000141.1 GCA_020848375.1 Ignavibacteriaceae bacterium | reverse complement strand
TACTTATACCCGATTTTCCTGAATCAGAAAAAACTATCCTCTGGCATATATATACTCCGCATTAGCACCGGGGAAAAGCAGGTTTTTAAGAAAATCTCGGTAATAAAATAGTCGGTCCAGGCGGCAGCATCCGAATCAGAATGATCAGGATGCTGCCAATGAATAGTAATTTTTTTTAGTAATTAATCGGTTGTCAGCTTTTTTTCTTAGACCGGGTTGTCCGTTTTTTTCTGGCTGCCGAAATTCCCTCTGCTAGTAAATTGATTCCCAGTGCCTTTTCAAGCTCGATAAGAGAGTTAACTGTAAAATTATGTGTACCCGAAAGCCATGTGTAAACCAGAGTTGAGTTGTCCTTCTTCATTGCGGTAACCAGATCCGTTGGTTTCCAGTTCTTTGCTTCCATTGCCTCTGCTACTCTGCTGGCAATCAGCTTTTTCGCTTTATCCTGCTTTCGGGCAACTGGCGATTTTTTCCTGCGTCCGGCAGATTTTTTGGAAGCGGTTTTCTTTTTCATAGTCTTAACTCCGTAAGATTATTTGATGATAATTTATTACCTGCTGATTTTCTCATATTAAACAGACTGCCCGCCTGTTTGTATAGTTTCTGTAATTCTTCTACTATAATTTATCATTTAATTTTGATTTTACAAATGCAGTTACCTGTTCAGACGGAGCTTGTCTGCTTTCCCGCAGGAATTTGTCTGCTGCGTTTCTTCGGCTTCCCTGATTTGTAACATTTGTTGTTCTGTTTGCATAAATGACCGTCTGTCCCCTTTATCTTTACTATTTTGGTCTTGCGAGAATTCCTGATGAGCTGCCCCTTCATAAGCTGTGCGGGTTTACATACAATTCCTTTGTGACTCTGAAAACTCATTGCTATTGGTTTTATCTGTTACACCTTCTGAGAAAATTTATTTCCTTTTTTCCGGTTAAATATTTATCTCCCTGTATTAACTTTCAAAATTAAACTTCAGACCTGCTCTCACGCTTCTGCCTCTGGCCGGAAAGTTATTTACCGTAAACCGAGTGACGTAATAAGTGTCAAAAATGTTTTCTGCTGTCAGATAAAGCAGCAGCATTTCTGATACAGTATAAGCCGCCTCTGTGCTGATCAGCAAATGCCCCGGCAGTTCCTGTTCGTATGACAGACGGGTCGAAACTCTTTTTTGTTTCAGAGTCCCCAGGGCCGATATCTTTGCATACCATTTTTCCTCTGAGAAGCGAAGCGTAAACTCCGCAGTAACCGGTGCCATAAAAGGAAGGTTGTCCTTAAAATATTCCGAATATCCCTCCTGCCATGTTACTGAAAACGCGCCGTCAAAGTAGCGATAATCAAACCCGGCTGATGCAGTTATTCCGCTGCTGTAAGCCAGCCCTGCATTGATGTATTGCTTAAATGGAATTTCACCCACCCAAAACTGCGTTCCAGGTAAAGTCTCCCCGGCTATGTAGTCCTGAAACCGCAGATGAAATGCTTTTAACGTGAGGTCAACATATTCAAATGAGCGTACTGTTTCCAAGGAAATACGCACACTCTGTTCCTTTTTTAACCGCGAGTTCCCTGCATAAAATGAATTGTCTAACGGGCTGAAAAGAAAATATCCGTAACTTTCAGTAAAGAGAGGTGCACGGGTGTTATACGAAAGCTGCACCCCGACCGTCAAATCTGAAGAGTATATATACTTAAAGTCTGCTGAAAAAGAGGGAAGAAGATATTGCACCTCAGGGGTAAAATCCGGTTCATAAATAGTATTCAGGGACGCAGCATCTTCACGCACGAGTTTCCGGAATGACTGTTCAATTGCGCCTGAAAATGTTGCATAGAGGTCTTCCACCATTTCCCTGTTGTAAGAAACGCTCAGAGCCGCGCTTTGCTCTTCTGCCTCCCCCACGTTAAGAAGATACATTTCAGGAGTGCCCGGCGTTGTGCTGATCATCTTCATGTCAGCAAAAGAGATCTGATTGCTCAATCCCAGATTAACCGAAAAAACGGATTCATAATCAGATATGATCGTTCCGTAAAGCAGTCCCGCGGTTTCAAACCATCCCGTCATCGGCATAAACATTCCCGGCATTACAATTCTGCTGTTAATCTCAGAGAGCGAACGGTCATAGTCGTCCATTAGATGGTTTACTTTATTATAGTATAACTTAAGTGAGTTATTTCCCGGAACGAAAGACCAGCTCTCCCCCGCCAGCCCAAGACTTATCACCGAGGCCTTCGCGGAGCGGGCATCCATTATCAGGACGGGGTATCCCACATCTCTTGCATCATCACCAAGATAGCTTAGGGTTATCATGTTATCATCAAAAGCTCTGAATGATATATCTGCCTTATAATTTAGTTTCGTATAAGAGGAGTTTGGGATATATACATTCTTCCCGGCTGAATAATCTGAGAGCCGCCTCCATGTAAACGATGAACGTACGGCAAAATCACCTGCTGAATAATTGACCACCGTACCGGTTTTTACTCCTCCGCCGTTTGATTCGTAATAGTTATCACTTATAACGGAAAGCGGAGTTGAAAAGTCAGGTTTTAGTGTTACAAAATTAATAGCGCCGGCGGTTCCGGTACCTGAATGTGAGGTAAGTGTTGAAATCTTACCAAGATTTTCCGGCTCTATATATGAGGAAACCGGGTCCATTTTATCCACACATGCCCCGTGAATTTTCATTCCGTCAACGGTAACAGAGACCGCACCGTCTCCGAATCCGTTTATGAGCGGCTCCATACCAAGCGGTCCACGCGATATTAGATTAATTCCGGAAAGTTTTGAAAGCGCTGACTCCGGCGATTGATAGGGTATCTTATCCCTCTGAACGTCAGTTTCTCCGTAGATGATAACCTCATCAACGGAAAACTCAGGGACACGCGATGTGTCCGGTGGTACCGTCCCGGCAGATATATATACTACCGCAGAGAGAAAAATCAGGAGATATTTCATATACATAAAATGGCGGCCTGCCTGAGCAGACCGCCCCGAGTAACATTAAAAATTAATTGTGAAAGAAGTTGTGAAAAGTGAGTCAGTACCGGAGTTCACCTGACAGGTTATGCGCCACTCTCCGGTCATTGTGAAATTGACTTTTCCTTTATATTCACCCAGACCAGCATGAACAGGATTTACATTATTCGGTGAGCCGTGCCCCATTGAAGGCATATCAGGCGTCATGAAAATTTCAGCATTGGTAACTGAAGGCCACTCCATCATTGTCTCACGCTTATGCAGATAGAATGATATATCATTGATTCCAACCTTAGGGGTTTTAATGGGAACATAGGTTAGAACATAGGCAGTACCGTCGCTCCCTGTTATTACCTTAGTGTCAGAGGTGTTCAGCACGGTAAACGGAACGGAGCCAACTTCAGTTCTGTTCTGAGTCTTGTTATTAAGCGTAAATCTCATTGACCACTCTCCGGCGTCACTGGTTGGCATCTGAAAAACAGCCCCAAACGGCGAAAGACCGCACTGGCAGATTTCCGGTTGCTGAACCGGTGAACTGTGAGTATGTGTTGTCATGTGCATCACCGGCAGTACATGAAGTTCAACATCGTTTAGTATTGAGCCCTTTGCCGAATCTGTAAGTTTTACGTAAATTTTATTATATCCCACACGAAGCGAGTCATCTGCATATAAGGATACTTTTGCACCGGCAAGAAAAATCTCTCCCACTTTTATTGCCGGAAGAACTTCATTAATAACAGGGGGAACAGGGTTTGAGTCTTCTTTGCATCCTGCCACGGTCAGCACCAAGAGCAGAAGAAAGCTGATAATTGCATATTTCATGTTTGTCCATCCTTTCGCGAAGATGAAAATAGATATACGAAAATGTGTATTGAAAGATTTGAAGAAATGTTTGATGAGGTTTTTCCCCGGAAGATTCCTGCCTGTGAACAGGAATTTCATTAAATTTTCCCTTACAAAGACCAAAAGCGAGATGTATTCTGAGAAATTATTCTGCATACCAATAACCGGGAACTAATCCGTTACAAACTTTTCTGGATTACTGCAGTAAAATTAGCCCTTTCTGAAGCGGGAAGCAATAAAACAGATAAAAATTACTCAAAAATGAATCATCTGTCACAACTTTGGTAAAATTCGCATTGTTTTCTTAGCATTTACCCGCCCCTCTGAAAGACCGTTTTTACATCAATGCTGCAAAACTTAATCGCTTTGTCAGTTCGGTGTTTCTTAGTACGGCTCGCGTTACCCTTTTACCATATAACAGTGTGGTGCTCCCGGTTTAAAACAGCAGAGACTTGCCTAAGCAAGTCTCTGTGCTAAACCAGTTCTATGATATTTGAATTTAAATATCACCTTTCAGCATTTATAATTACTTTTTCTTTTTTGCTGCGGACTGCTGCTGTTTTGCTTTTTGCTCAGCGGCTGACATCAGCTTCTGAAAGAAACCCCCCTTTGCTTTTGGGGGAGCGGCTACCAGTTCAACCGGTTTGCCGTACTTGGTTACATACCACTGCTGACCGATCGAAAGAACGTTAAAGAGGAAATAATAGAGGTTAAGTCCTGACGGAAAACTCATAAAAAGAATGGTAAGCATCACCGGCATGATATATAACAGTGGTGCCTGGGAGGGGTCCTTAGCAGCGCCTGACATCTTCTGCTGAAGATAGGTTGTTACTCCCATCAGAATTGCAAGTCCGCTTACTTCCTGAACACCAAAGAGCGGTATTTTGAATCCAAGATCAAAAATCACATCAGGACGCGAAAGGTCAGTGATCCAGAGAATAAACGGCTGCTGACGAAGCTCAACCGCGGTCTGAAAGGTACCCCAGAGCGCGATAAAAATCGGCATCTGCAGAAGCAGCGGCAGACATCCGCCAAGCGGATTGATTCCGTACGTGCTGTAAAGCTTCATCGTTTCAGACTGTTGTTTCTGCGGATCGTCCTTAAACTTCTCCTTCATCTCATCAATCTTCGGCTTGAGTGCCTGCATCTTCTTCATTGAATCCATACTCTTCTTTGTGAGCGGATTCAGAATTATTTTAATAATAATCGAAAAGATGATAATTACTAATCCGTAATTTTTTATTAAACTATAAAGAAAGTTAAAAAGCGGAAGCAGTACGTATTCTGCTATCGGGCGAACAATGGCTTTAAGACCAAAAAAGCTGCCAAAGTCAACTATCGTCTCAAGTCCGCGATTATAATCTTTCAGGATTTCATATTTAACCGGACCGGTATATATCATAAAACTGTTCTTTTCAACAGAATTTCCCTTAAACGGCATCTTGAGGTGCGCGGCGTAAAACTCCCTCACGCCTCCCTGCTCGTATCCGCCTGCCTTACCCGATATATATGCCCCATCAACACCGGCGGGATTGTCCGGCACCATTACCGCTGCAAAATACTTATTGCGCACCGTTATCCAGTCAACACGTCCGTTAAAGTCCTGCTCAACGGTTTCACCCGGGCTGCCTGCATCTACAATGACCTGCTCGTCACCGTAATACAAACTGGCATTTGCCGCGGTTGCTTCATCTACCGAATTTTTTTCAACAAACCTGATCCCGCCGCTCCAAACGATGTCGTAAGTGCGGTTCGAAATTACATTGCCCAGATTATTCAGCTCCAGTGTAAAACGGCTGTCGTAGCGATTGCCGTAGATGGTAAAATTTCTGACGATGCTTCCTGTTCCGTCAGCGGTCGGGAGCGTATAGCTGAGAACGAGTGAATCATTTCCTTTGAGTGTGTAATTACCGGAACTGAGCGAAGAAGTAAAGTGCAGATCACCAGTCGAAATTTTTCTTCCGTCTGTGGTTATAAAGTTCAGATCAATACTGCTTCCGCGGTTAGGGTTCAGAAGCTGTATGTGCTTCGCATAGTATGGAGCATCCTCTGAAAGGGCATCTTCATACCAGTTGTCAAACTCTTTCAGGAAGATTTTATAGAACTTTCCCCCTTTTTCACTCATCTCTATATATAAAAGGTCGGTTTCAATTCTGATAAGACCCGGTGAGTCGGAAGATTTTGCAAAGAATTTTCCGAAAGGGGTTGAATCATTGTCGGCCGTCACTGCGGCTGCTACCGGTTTTTCAGCTTCTGCTTCTTTTGTGCCGTTAAGAGTGTCAACGGTTTGTTCCGTGGGCTGTTTCTGAGGCGGCGGCTCCGGAGGCGGTGTCTGTATATACAGCCACACCATCAGGATAAGTCCGATCAGCAGAAATGCTAAGGTAGTTTGTCTGTCCATAAGGAGTATTTCCGGAGTTAAATCTTTTTTGGTAAAACTTTGTTATTTAACAGGATCATAAAAGTCGCCGTTATAAAACGGGTGACAGCGCAGTATCCGTCTGACTGCAAGATAGCTCCCCTTAAAAAAACCATACTTCGTAAGTGCATCAATGGCATATTGCGAACAGGTTGGATAAAATCGGCAGGAAGGGGGGAGCAGAGGCGATATCAGCTTTCGGTATATCTGAACAATAAAAATGGCGATCTGTTTCATGCCGTGACCGACTTGCTGATTTTTTCGAGCACTGAACAAACTGCGGGTTCAATCATTGCCAGCGTTACCTCCCGGTGTGTCCGGCTATTGCAACCATACAGAGAAAAAACCACGAAAAGTGATTTCTTGTTTTGTGTAAATGTCTCTGTATATACATGTTTGTTAAGCCGGTATGCTTCCCTGATCAGCCGTTTCACTCTGTTGCGCCAGACTGCATTACCTGATTTTTTTGAAACCGCGGCAGCGATCTGAACAGGTTCATTTCCCCCGGCTTCTTCTGTTATATAATACGCTTTTAGAACCCTGTCATGGGAAAACAAAGTTTTCCCTTCATTAAAAATTTTTTCAAACGTGGTTTTTCCCCTGAGCCTTTCATTTTTAGAAAGGGTAAACCTGGCCACATTTAGCGTCTTTCGTCGCTCACGGATAATTTTTTTCTGCCCTTTGCTCTTCTTCTGGCAAGTACTTTTCTGCCGTTAGCGGTGGACATTCTTTCGCGGAAGCCGTGTTTATTCTTTCTTTTTCTTTTACTCGGCTGATATGTTCTTTTCATCTTACATCCTATTATTTAAAACAGACCCCAAAAATAACATTATGCCGGCAATTTTCCAACCAGAAATACAATTTCAGAGGTCAGCCCGGTCGGTCGGAGCGGTCCAGAGATAATTTAGCAAAAAACACCACTTTTTGATAAAAATTGGTCATTTTTTGCCGATTTTGAGCAAAATTGGGTGAAAAAGCGTGGTACTATCCCATTATTAAGGATTTACGGCTCTTGAGCTTTTTTGCTGCCGGGTGCCTTTTCCGGCTGGTACCCCCAAAGGACAGAAGGGACGCTAAAGATAAAAAGGGCAACTCAAAAGAATTTCCTTTTTCTTTGCGGCTTAGCGTCTTTGCGCGCTCTTATAGTCCGCCGTCAGCCAACGCTTGTACATTGTTCATTGTAAATTGTTAATTGACTCTTGGTCTTCCGATACTATAATAAGTAAATCCGAGCTCTTTCATCTTCGCGGGTTCATATACGTTTCTTCCGTCAAAAATCAACTTGTTTTTCAGACCATCATAGAGCCGCGAGTAATCGGGATTGCGGAACTCATTCCATTCCGTCAGAACCAGCAGCGCATCAGCATCCTTAAGCGCGTCATATTCGTTCTCGGTATATATAACTGAGTTCCCCAGGAAAAACTTCGCCTGCTCCATTGCTGCAGGATCGTATGCCTTTACAACAGCGCCTTCTGAAAGCAGCTTGTGAATAATAGGTATTGACGGTGCCTCACGCATGTCATCGGTGTTTGGCTTAAATGCCAATCCCCACACTGCGAGCGTTTTACCAGCCAGAATTCCCCCGAAGTGATCAATTACTTTTTTTGGCAGCACTAATTTCTGAGCGTGGTTTACTTCATCAACGGTGGTCAGAACTCTGAGAGGAACTTCATTATCTCCTGCGGTTTTAATCAGTGCGTTTACATCTTTGGGGAAACATGATCCGCCATAACCAATACCAGGAAAAAGAAACCGCTTCCCGATTCTGTTGTCGGTACCAATTCCTTTTCGGATGTTATCTACATTAGCACCCACCTTTTCGCAGAAGTTTGCCATTTCGTTCATAAAAGTGATTCGCATCGCCAG
The DNA here is from genome assembly GCA_020848375.1 of Ignavibacteriaceae bacterium. Taxonomy (GTDB): domain Bacteria; phylum Bacteroidota; class Ignavibacteria; order Ignavibacteriales; family Ignavibacteriaceae; genus H2-BAC3. The sequence goes on along the minus strand of JADLAF010000141.1, from coordinate 5,797 downwards.
ATATGAATTTGCCGCATACTTTGTTACCTCTGAACTTCTTGTGTCCATTTCAAGAATGGGGTTTCCCTGCCTTACAAACGGCTCATAAAGCTCCCGCATTACCTTCATCGCTTTAGGTGTGTTCGCCCCGATAACTATACGGTCTGGTTTCATGAAATCCTCAACCGCGTACCCCTCTCTAAGGAACTCAGGGTTAGATACCACTTCAAAATTATTTGCGCCATTTCCCCTGATAGCATTGGTCACCAGATCAGAGGTACCTACGGGAACGGTGCTCTTGTTAACGACTACCTTAAACTCTTTATCCCCAAGCTCTTTCAGAAACCTTCCGGTATCTCCCGCTGCCTGTAGGACGTACTGAAGATCGGCGGAGCCATCCTCACCCATCGGGGTTGGCAGGCAGAAGAAAACTATATCAGAGTTCTGGAGGGCATATTTCAAGTCATCGGTAAAGGTGAGCCGCTTTTTTTCGATATTGCGTTCAAACAGAAGCTCAAGCCCTGGTTCGTATATAGTAACCTGACCGGCGCGCAGTTTTTTTAGTTTATCGGGATTATTATCAACACAGATAACATCATTACCCATCTCAGCAAAACAGGTTCCCGAAACAAGACCTACATAACCGGTACCAATAACCGACAATTTCATAAAAAAGAGCTCCAGAATTTGTATAATTTACTTATCAAATATACGAAAGGGGGATATTTCATGGGGAGCAGAATCAGCACATTTGCTCATTGAGTAAGATTGAATGATACCAGGTAAGGTCGGGGTAGTTAAAGGTTAAAAGTGAAAAATTAAAAGTTTGAGAAAGGGAGAGAGCATTCGCTTTTTTTCAGATCAGCGTTAATCTATGCTTCTGCGTTAATCTGCGAGATCTGCGGGAAATTTCTTATCCGCCATCGCAAAGAGGCAAAGAACTCTTCCGATCCGTGCTCATCCGCGCTGGCTGCGCACTGTTTAAAATCCGCGGGCCATGTGTGGGCACAAAGACATTAAGGACTCGATGGACAGAAAGGACTTGAATGTCAGAGTATAATCTTTGCGACTCAGCGCCTTTGCGCGAACTGATAACACATTTGCCATGAAGCATTCCCCCATTCATACTTCATATTTCTGAACTCATACTTCAGAGGATATCTATTTTAACCGGCTTCACTTTCCAGATATTGTTAGCATAGTCCATGATTGACCTGTCGCTTGAGAACTTACCCATACGCGCAACGTTAAGAATTGACTTCCTTGTCCATTCATCCTTGTTCTTATAGAGCTCGCTCACTCTGTCCTGACAGTCTATATACGCGCGGTAGTCGGCAAAGAGCAGGTAATAGTCAATATTCATCAGCCCTTCAATCATCGGCTTAAAGAGCCCCGGCTCAAGACGGTTAAAGTAGTTGTGCTCCATCATATCTATCACCCGTTTTAATTCCGGATCTTTTTCATAGTATTCACGGGGGTTGTAACCGCTTTTCTTCATAGCAACAACTTCATCTGAAAGCAGACCGAAGATAAAGATATTATCATCACCAACTTCTTCGCGGATTTCAACATTCGCGCCGTCCATTGTTCCAATAGTAAGAGCGCCGTTAAGGGCGAACTTCATATTACCGGTACCGGATGCCTCAAGACCTGCAGTTGATATTTGTTCAGAAAGGTCAGCCGCCGGAATAATTTTTTCAGCAAGTGTTACTGAATAATTCTTCAGGAAGATTACCTTGAGCTTGTCACCGATGTCGGGGTCATTATTAACCACATCACTCACGCAGTTAATCAGCTTAATAACCTGCTTGGCCTGTATATAAGCCGGAGCCGCTTTACCGGCAAAGATAACCGTGCGCGGAACCACATCAAGATTTGGGTTTTCTTTTATCCGGTTATACAACGTTATCACATGCAGCACGTTCAGAAGCTGGCGTTTGTACTCATGAAACCGTTTTACCTGAACATCAAACATAGAGTCCGGGTTAATTACCACATAGTGCTCTTTTTGTATATACTCAATAAGCTGCTGCTTATTACCTGACTTCACACTTCTCCAGTTTTCAAGAAACCGCTTGTCTTTGGTAAACTTTTCTAATTTATTAAGTTTGTCTAAGTCGGTAATCCACTCATCACCGGTTTTTTCAGATATTAGCTGAGCTAAATCAGGGTTGGCGGTTTTAAGCCATCTTCTTGGTGTTATACCGTTGGTTACATTTTTAAACTTTTCGGGGAAGAGTGCAAAGAAATGTGCGAAAATGGTTTTCTTGAGAATCTCGGTATGAAGCGCGGCAACACCGTTAATTGAGTTGCTCCCCACAATGGCCAGATTAGCCATTTTCACCCGCTTCTCATCACCTTCTTTTATGATTGAGAGCGCTTTTATGATTTCCGGATCCTGTGTATATCTCATCCTCACATCATCAAGAAAACGCTGATTAATTTCGTAAATGATCTGCATGTGACGGGGCAGGAGATCCTGCATGATATTTACCGACCACTCCTCAAGTGCTTCGGGCACTACCGTATGGTTTGTATAGGCAAACACATTATTTGTTATTTTCCAGGATTCATCCCATCCAAGCCCCTCCTGGTCCATCAAAATTCGCATCAGTTCCGGTATTGCAATAACCGGATGTGTATCGTTTAACTGAATTGCCGTTTTTTCAGCAAACTGACCAAAACCATTATGGTTAATTTTATATTTGCGGATGATATCCTGCAGCGATGCTGAAACGAAGAAATATTGCTGCTTTAAGCGAAGGAATTTCCCTTCAACGTAAGTATCATTCGGATAAAGCACTTTTGATATATTCTCTGATTCATTTTTTGCTTCAACAGAGGCAAGATAGTTGCCAGAGTTAAAGTCCTTAAAATCAAACTCCTGTGTTGCTTTCGCAGCCCACAGGCGCAGATTGTTAACCGTGTTGTTGTTATATCCTGGAACCGGCACGTCATAACCAACAGCAAGAACGTCATCGGTGTTAACCCAGTTAAAATGCAGCTTTCCGTTTTCATCGGTAAATACTTTCACCTCTCCGAAAAACTGAACGCGGTAGGTGAGTTCCCGTCTGAGAATTTCCCACGGATTGCCGTAGCTCAGCCAGTTATCAGGATGCTCAACCTGATTGCCGTTTTCAATATCCTGACGGAAGATTCCGTATTCATACCGGATACCGTAACCAAATGCAGGAAGTTCGCGTGTTGCCATTGAATCGAGATAACAAGCAGCAAGACGGCCAAGACCACCATTGCCAAGAGCCATATCATGTTCTATATCAATAATATCTTCCAGCTTGTTTTTATCGCGTAAGAGGATATCGCGGCATTCTTCATAAAAGCCCATATTGATAAGCGCATTGCCCATCAGCCGCCCCATCAGAAATTCAAGCGAAAGATAATAGACACGCTTGGTATCCTGTTGTTTATATATATGCTGGGTGCGCAGCCATTTTCTGATTAAACGGTCGCGTATGGAAAGCGCCAATGAGTAGTAATAATCATCTTTGGTGGCTGTGTAACGGTCTTTAACAAGGATGAATTCAAGATGTTCAGCAAACTGATTAGAAAGTGAGTAGCTCTCAAGAGTTTCACTATCAGTAAAAAATATTGAGGTGTCTTCCTTCTTCATCGTATTCCTTTCTTCCTGTAGATTGTTTTCTGTTCTTGTAATTTCAAACAGACATCCCTAATTTAGCAATCTTTACCCGTTTAAAGCTACAAGATGAAATCTTTTTGAATTTGGGAAAATGGCGTGGCTTCTTTATCTTTATCGGAAACCAGCGGGTGCTCAACCTGCCAGTCTATCCCCAGATCCGGGTCAGAAAAGAGAATTGCCCGTTCATCAGGTTTGCTGTAACGCGCGGTGCATTTATAGTAAAAAACCGCCTCCTCGCTCATAACCGAGAATCCGTGCGCAAAACCGGGGGGTATCCAGAGCATTGATGCGTTTTCAGCAGAAAGTTCAACAGCCACATATTTGCCAAAAGTCGGGGAACCAAACCGTATGTCAACCGCCACATCAAGCACCTTCCCCTGCAAGACCTGACAGAGTTTCCCCTGCGCAAATTCACCGACCTGATAGTGCAGTCCGCGCACGGTGCCTTTTTTTGATTTGGAGATGTTATCCTGAAAAAACTGATCGGGTATTCCGGCAGCGGAGAACCGCTCCCTATGAAAGCATTCAAAAAAGTATCCGCGACTGTCAGCGTAAACAGCGTGCTTTATAACCTTTAGTCCGCTTATTTCTAACTCTGTAACCTGCACTCTTTTTCCTTTTTATTCAGCTTCAGACAGTACACGCTCTAGATAAGAGCGGTACATACTCTTCGGGGTTGCTTCAATCAGTTTCGCAAATTCTGCTTTTGAGATAAAGCCCTTATAAAAAGCAATCTCTTCGATGCATGCAATTTTAAGCCCCTGGCGTTCTTCAATAACACCAAAAAAATTGGATGCCTGAAGCAGTGCTTCCGGAGTTCCTGTATCAAGCCATGCAACACCGCGTCCGATTTTCTCTACACGCAGCTCACCCATTTCAAGATAGGTTTTGTTTACATCTGTGATTTCAAGTTCACCACGTCCTGATGGCCTGAGATTTTTTGATATATCAATAACACGGTTATCATATACATAAAGTCCCGGAACTGCAAAATTAGATTTTGGCTTAAGCGGCTTTTCTTCTATCGAAAGAACTTTGCCCGACTGGTCAAACTCAACGATACCATAACGCTCAGGATCAGTAACTCTATAGCCGAATACCGTTGCACCGGGGGCTGTGTTCGCAATACCGCGGTAAAAGAAATCAAGATAGCCATAGAATATATTATCACCAAGAATAAGTGATACCGGGTCTTTACCAATAAATTGCTCACCAATGATGAATGACTCTGCTATTCCGTTTGGCGCTGCCTGGCGGGCATACTCTATATTTACTCCAAAATGTCTGCCGTCACCAAAGAGCTTCTGATAGAGGGGTATGGTTTCATCATTCGAGATAATGAGTATATCCCTAATGCCTCCGAGCATCAGCACCGAAAGCGGATAGTAAATAAGCGGCTTATCGTAGATAATGGTAAGCTGCTTGCTGTAAACTTTTGTGATGGGGTAAAGGCGTGAACCAGAACCGCCGGCGAGTATAATGCCTTTCATTGTAGTCCTTTATATATATTAATATCGTTTGTTCTGCAGCCAGTTCCAGGCGTGGGTGAGTATATCTTCTATGCTATACTGCGGTTTCCAGCCAAGTTCATTCACCGCGTTTTTGTTATCAGCCACCAGAACCGCGGGGTCGCCCGGTCTTCTTGGGGCTAATTCTGCTTTAACCGGTTTGCCGGAGATTCTTTCACTCCCTGTGATAATTTCTTTTACTGAATTCCCCGCTCCGGTCCCGAGATTCAGGATAAAGTTTTTCTTTTCGTTAATTACTTTTTCCACCGCAAGAATATGCGCGGAGGCCAGATCGTCAATGTGTATATAATCGCGGATACAGGTGCCGTCGGGAGTGGGATAATCATCCCCAAATACTTTGACTGAAGTGCCGTTTTGGGCAGCCATAAGCACCAGCGGAATCAGATGCGGTTCCGGGTCGTGGCTTTCTCCCATCGAGCCGTCCGGAGCAGCTCCGGCAGCGTTAAAATAGCGGAGCGCGGCATAGTTAAGGAGTCCGGCCGCAGAACAATCCTCAAGTGCTTTTTCAATCTGCGCTTTGGTAACAGCATACGTGTTCATCGGCTTAACCGGCTCAGTTTCGGTGATTGGTACCGTGACCGGATTTCCGTAAAGAGAGCAGGTTGAAGAAAAAACGATATTGCGGACACCG
>JADLAF010000140.1 GCA_020848375.1 Ignavibacteriaceae bacterium | reverse complement strand
CTTTATTGTCAAGCGGGACTCCCGGGAGCAGTATATACTGCTCAGTGAATATCCTGATAGCTGAGGCAGTTGAGATTACCATGATAAAAAGTATCGAAGGGAGCAGCAGCGGAATCAGTATCATCCGCACGCGCTGCAAACGTCCTGCACCGTCTATCTTAGCGGCTTCTTCAAGTTCGGCTGGTATGACAGCGAGTCCCGCCAGAAAAATCATCATATAATAACCGAATCCCCGCCAGATGGTGAGGATCATAACGGAGAATATATTTGTCGGATACTCTGAAAGCCACGCAACCGGATTGATCCCGATTGTGCTGAGAAGGTAATTAAGAATACCTGTATCTTCGGAGTATATCCACCGCCAGATAATTCCAGCTATCACCACAGGAGTTATCACCGGAAGGAAATAACCCAGCCGCAGAAACTTTGCCCCTCTTCCTCCGTCCCTCACCGCAAGCGCCAGCAGCAGCGAAACAACTACCAGCAAAGGGGAAACCAGAATAAAAATGAATGAGTTGCCCAGACATGCAAGAAAATTTTCATCACGGAACAGCCGCAGATAATTCTCAAAGCCGGTATATACAGCCGGAGTGAGGAGATTGTAATCATAAAAGCTGTAATAAACGATCTTCCCCATCGGGTAAAAAAGAAAGACACCGAAGATAACCATCGCCGGAGCCAGAAAGAGATATGCTTCTTTAGTTCTCATCCAGCACCGCGTTCAAGCTTTTTGCTGCTTTATTGAGAGCATCCTGTGTTGAGATGCGCGTGAGCACTGCGTTCTGAACTGCCTCATCAAAGAAATTCCTGAGCTGATCAAACCGGGGATGGCGCAGATAACTCCGCAGCCGTGTTGCAGAGGGGAGATACTGCGCCCCCATAACCCGTGCAGTGGTCTCAAGTGTGCCGTCAGTATCTGTAAAATAACTGCCCTTGAGCGCCTCTTTGTGAGAAGGGAACACAGGAGCCATCTTCGCGAAACGGAGCTGGTTTTCAGCGTTAAGTATATACCGTACAAATTCATACGACTCCTGTTTATAATCAGAGGTCGAAAGAACAGAAAGAGCCATTGCCGCAAGTTCATGTTTCCCTGAACTTCCGGTGACCGGCGGAGCTATTCCCGTCACAGCGTATATACCCGGTGCATTCTCTTTTACCTGCCGCAGGAAAACCGGCCCGGTGAATACCATTGCTACCTGACCTGACTGATAGGGTTCTATAATTGCTGAACCGGGGCGTATAACGCAATCCCTTGATAAATATTTTCCCTTAACAAGATCAATCCATACTCCGATTTTTAACGCGGACTCCGGCTCATTGAATAAAGCTCTGGTCATCATGCTGTCGGTCATTGGTATATCTTCTGAGCCGAGCATCATGGGCAGGTAACTGTCCTTGCCGATATTCCAGAAGGTTGCAAACTTTCCGGTGCGGTTTTTATACTCTCTTATGAATGCCGTGAACTCGTCAAATGTTTTTGGGATATCGGTGCTGTCGTATCCTGCTTTTCTGAGCAGGTCTTTGTTATATATCATCGCGTAAGTATTCAGGTACCAGGGGAGAGCTATAATTTTCTCATTATAAATACACTCGGCAAGTGCATTCTCAAGATAGCGGCTCCGGATTGAATCTTCGTTATCGTAATTTCTCAGATCAGCAAAAAGACCAAACTTCTCAAACTTGGCAAGAAAATCGGAGGAGAGATTAATGATATCCGGGGGAGTCCCCGCTGAAGCAGCCGCCATCAGTTTCTGAATTGCAGCATCATAGGGGATATCGATATGGCGGATGGTAATGCCGGGATGAGAGGATTCATAATTTGCAATCAGCTCCTTAAAATAGTCATCGAAGTAAGGACTGAGCTGCAGGGTCCAGAACTCAATTTCCTTATTACCCGTGTCCCTGCCGGTGCAGGAAACAGAAGACAGGACAAGAGCCGGCAGTACAAACAATATGATAAGCAGTCTTTTTTTCATTTGGTTCGATATATACCGGCAGTTACGTTTCTGTTGTTTCTTTATTTACGTTAAAGATTCCCCGAACCGGAGCAGATTCACCTGTTTGAAAGACATTTTGGGTTCAATCTCCTCAGGGATTTATTAACCTGCTGTATGAGCAATCCGGGAAGTTATTCCAAATTTAATCATTTTTTGTTTGTCTTTTGCCTGTCATATAAATAATTTGGATGTATAGTATTAAAAGGATTACGAGCATGGAAGAGCAGAACATTAATCAGCCGGAAATTACAGAAGAAGAACCGCAGGGTTCGCTCCCTTCGCACCTTGATCTTGCGGCCGGCGTATTTACCGAGCCGAGATCAGTATTTGACCAGCTCATGAAATTTCCTGTCCGAACTTCTGACTGGCTGATACCGCTTGCGGTAATTCTCCTCCTGAGTGTTGCATCAACATATATTCTTTTTACCAATCCAGCCATAGTTATGGAAGTGCGCGACAAACAAATGACGCAGACCGAAAAGGCACTGGACGAGATGGTTAAATCTGGTCAGTTGACTGAATCTCAGAAAGAGGAACAGTTGACTGCTGCCGAGGACCGGATTAAGGATATCGGCACCCCGAACGCGGTTATTTTTCAAAGTGCAATGATTGTCATTTTCGGCTCTCTGATTTACTTCCTGATTGGTTCGGTTTATCTGGGAATCGCCAAATTTTTCTTTGCCGCTGAAGGGGAGTACAAGGGTATCCTGGTTGCCAGTTCTCTCTCAGGATATATAAACTCTGTGTCAATCATCCTGATGGCCATAGCTTCGATGATGATGGATACCACTTTTACCGATCTTTCGGTGGCAACGCTGGCCGGCATGGACAAACATACATGGGCTGGCTTCCTTACCTCGCGGCTGGATATTTTTACTATTGCCGCCTTTTTTGTTTTCGGAGTCGGGATGAGCAGGATGATGCTCCAGAAGGAGAAAGAATCGAATTATCTGATCCTGGTATTCGGAATGTGGCTCGGATTCACAACCCTTTGGTTCCTGCTGACCAGTTACGTTCCTTTCTTCAGGATGTTCGCCCAGTAACGTATGTCTTTTACAGGTTGAATTATAACCGCGTAAGCCGTACATTTAGCAATGTTTAAAAATAATTTTGAGCAGATTTGAAGAAGTCAGAAATAAAAAAACTCTTATGGGCGGTCCTGCCGCTGTTTTTTACAGTTCTGCTTCTTTCTCCGGGCTGTGAACTGGCAACCGACCCCAAAATAGAAACTATCGGGGGGGGGAATAGCGGTGGACTGACGGGCAATGTAACCATAACTGGAACGGTTCTGGATGCCTCAGCAAATACCGCCGTTGACAGCGTTTCGGTGAGGGTGATAGCAAGTTCCGGGGTTTTCTCCGGGAGCACTAATTCATCCGGTGTGTTTGTCCTCAATTTTAACCTGACCCTCAGTCAGGCAGTTACCCTGATACTTACAAAAGGCGGGTATCTGCCCGACACAACCACAGTCTTTGCCTCGGTTAACAACACAAACTCACTGCTCCCCATCTCACTACAGAAAATTGTAACAACCGGCAGCAGTGGAGTTAGCGGACCACCTTCCTCCATTTATCTGCTTTCACAATCTGTAACCAGTATTGGTGTCAGGCAGAGTGGTTCGCTTGAATCAGGTCGCCTCACGTTTCAGGTGGTTGACTCATTGGGTCGCAGCATCTCATTGTCCAACTCTTCTGTCATCAGGTTCAAGTTTGGCGCTGCTCCCGGAGGGGGGGAGTTCCTCAGTCCGGATGTTACCGTGACCGACTCGAACGGTCAGGCATCAGTTTTTCTGACAAGCGGAATCATAGCGGGGGTGGTTCAGATAACTGCCGAAATTGTTACTTCAAACAGAACCATAACATCCTTACCGGTAAGCATCGTAATTCATGGCGGACTGCCTGACCCTGACCATTTCAGTGTGGCATCGGGATTTCTGAATTTTGCCGGGTTTAATATCTTTGGTCTCGAAAACTCAGTTACAGCATTTGTCGGTGACAAATACGGGAACCCCGTTCGCCCGGGAACAAAAGTGTATTTCACCACCACCGGCGGAATAATTCTCGGATCGGCTGAAACTGATAATGCAGGCCGTGCCACTGTTAATCTTCTTTCTGCCGCGCCTCAGCCGATTCATCCGACCCTTGGGGCAGGATTTGCCACCGTAACTGCTTCAACAGCAGATGAAAATTCTTCGACCATTTCTGTATCGACCATCGTTCTTTTCTCCGGTGTTCCGGTGCTAACAATTCAGCCGGGTTCCGGTTTTGATATACCGAACGCTGGAAGTCAGGAGTTTATATACGAGGTCAAGGATCAGAACAATAATCCACTCGCGCCCGGTACTGCAATTACCGTTACGGTTGAAGGGGAAAATGTTGACGCGCGAGGGAACATCTCGATTCAGATGGGGGATACACAGAGCCGGTTTGCCACCAGGTATTCATTTGTTGTAACAGACAATAAAGATACGGTTAACGTTCCAAAACCTGTTTTTATTACCGTTTCTACCACAGGTTCCAACGGTCGCGGAAGCATCATTATAAGCGGCATCAGCAGATAATTATTTTTTTTCTGCCTGACTTTCTTTCCTTTTCACAGGCAGAACTTGAACAGTAATACTTTTTTTGTTCTCTTTCACTAACTAAAAGGAGATGTTCAATGAAAACTCTCGTTCTTTTTCTTTTTCTTGTTTCCGGATTTCTTCAGGCCCAGTTCGTTGACTGGCAGTGGATGCATCCCAAACCTCACGGAAATCACCTTAACGATGCGGTCATCCTCGGCGGAGGTAAATTGCTTGCCTTCAGTGATGGCGGTATTGTAAGTATGTCCTCAGACGGCGGCAGTACCTGGTCTTTACTGAGGCCAGATACCGTTGCGGGCAACAGAAGTATATACGAAGCTGATTTCGTCTCTGATAATGTCGGCTATGCAGTCGGGACATCAGGGCTGGCTATGAAAACAACAGACGGTGGTGCAACCTGGTCGCAGTTAAACACCGGGCTTACGGTTACTCTCTGGTACGTTGATTTTGTTACGGAAAATCTCGGATATATAGGCGGTTCAAGCGGAACCCTGCTTAAAACCACGGACGGCGGCGCAACGTTCACTCCTCAGGTCATCGGAGGAACTACTTCTGTTCTGGTATATAAAGTTTATGCATTGAATGCAGACACTGTTTATGCAGGTACTGGTTCTTCAACTCCCGGACGTCTGATACGCACAACTGACGGAGGCACTACATGGAGTGCAGTTACCGGCTATACTGCGACTGGTACTGTTCGCGGAATTTATTTTGTAAATTCACAAATTGGATTTACCAGCGACGCAGGCTATGCTATTAATAAAACTACGGATGGCGGTGCTACCTGGGCCAGCACTGATTTTGGCACTGGTACATTTTATGAAGTTAAATTCGCCACTGATAGTCTTGGCTTTGCTGCCGGTGCAGACGGAATTGTTTATATGACGACCGATCAGGGAGGCACCTGGACTCCGAACTTCATCGGTGCGAAACCTACCTCTAATTTATACGGCTTGGCTGTCTCCGGAAATCTTGCGACAAGACCAAAATCATTAAGCACTGTCTTTGCAGTTGGTGAAGGTGGAATCATGGGGCTTTCTAATAACTCCGGCGCATCATGGTCAATACCTGGCGTTTCTCTAAACCGTGAAGACATGAGAGAGATTGCTTTTGTAGATGATCAGTTTGGATTTGTAGCCGGCGGATCTTCCACCACCTCTGACAGTCTTGGTGTTGTTATGCTCACCAATGACGGCGGGTTCACCTGGAATCAGCTTTCATTTAATCCCAAGTACCGGATTTACAGCGGGAAATTCCTGACTTCCCAGACAGGATATGTTTCAACCCGCGGTAACACAGGTGTATTTAAAACCACTGACGGAGGCGCAACCTGGACTCAGCTCACGCTTCCCATAACCAGCACCACAACCATTATATATACAACACAGTTTTGGGATGAGCAAACCGGATATGTTGGCACTTCAGTCGGAGACATTGTTAAGACAACAGACGGCGGTGCAACATGGACTGCACTCCCTGACGCGCATGGTACTTCAGCAATTTATGATATTCAGCTCTTTAGTGCATCTGATTTAATTGCTACAGGATCAACCGGAAAAACCTATCGTTCAACTGACGGCGGTACTACCTGGACAGATCTTAACCCGACAACTTCAACTATCTATGCCTGTGATTTCCCTTCACGGCAGTTTGGCTATCTGGTTGGTTCATCAGGCAGAATTGTTATGACCAGTGACGGCGGAACAACTTGGACGACTCAGACTTCAAACTCGACTGCGACTCTTTATTCAGTAAAATTCTTTAATGATAGCACAGGGTTTGTTCTCGGTTCAGTTGGAGAAGTTCTATATACTACCGATGCCGGGACCACATGGATTCCACATCTTCAGGCACCTTCAACCGCAACTTTCTATTCTTCTGCGATCAGGAACGGCGGTCTCTATGTTACTGGTTCACGTGCGAACGTTCTGAAGGGATTGTTCAGCAGCAACATCCCGGTTGAACTGACATCATTTATCGCGTCCGTTTCAGAAGGCAAGGTTATTCTTGACTGGACAACCGCTACTGAAACAAACAACGCCCGTTTTGAAGTTGAACGCAAAAGCGGAAACGAAGACTGGTCAGTCATCGGTTCAGTGCGCGGCTCAGGAACCACCACTTCCTCAACAGCTTACCGCTTTACTGACAACAGTGCAGTGACTGGTATATATTCATACCGCCTGAAACAGATTGACCTGGACGGAAGTTATGAGTATTCAAATGTTATTGAAGTAAATGTAGGACACCCCTCTGAGTTTGCTTTATATCAGAACTACCCGAATCCTTTCAACCCGTCAACCATGATCAGCTTTGCTCTGCCGAAGAGCGAGGAGGTATCCCTCAGGATATATGATATCCTTGGCAATGAAGTGGCTGTTCTTCTTTCAGGCAAATTGGATGCAGGCAACCATACCGTAGAATTTAACGCATCAGAGCTTTCATCCGGAGTTTATCTTTATAAACTTCAGATAAAAGACGGTAATGCACTTTATGGCAAAATGAACCTGCTGAAATAAAAACGAAGTAATTTTCCCAAAAAAGGGAAGGCGTATAATCGCCTTCCCTTTTTTTATATAATATCTCTTAAGTGCAGTTCATGCACCAGATTAGTATAACCGTAAAACTGAATAGCATCCCATCCCTGCCGCCGTGCCCCCGCGGCATATTCCGCAATATCATCAATAAAGATATGTGAGGATGGCTCTTCCCGTGTATATGCTTCAACTGCCTTGTAGATTTTCTCCTCCGGTTTTACAGCGTTAACTTCATGCGAAAGAATCAGCTTTTCAAAATTGCTGATAAAAGGATACTGCTGCCAGCCGTACTCCTGATGAATATCGTTGGTGTTTGAAAGCAGTACTAAGCGATAGTTTTTCCTTAGTTTTGGCAGAAGTGCTACCACATCCTCATTAACAACAAAGATTTCTGAAATATATCTGCAGAATGTTTCCGGATCAGTTTTATGATCAAGGAGGTTCAGGCAGAATGAAATAAAATTCATTCTTGACATATCCCCCCGCTCGAATGCCCGGTGAATATCATAATGATCCCGGAAGAAGCTGAGATACTTCTGTCCGAGTCCCGGTTCAATGCCATCAAACCGCCGTGCTGCGATATTGTGATCAAAGGGAATGAGTACATTCCCGAGATCAAAAACAATTACTTTATATTTGTTCATAATTTTTCATTTTTAATTTGTACGCCTGAATACCTTAAACGCAAAGTCAGCTAAGTAATCCGTAAAGGGACGCAAAGTTTACTTGCCTGATTCTCTCATCTCGCGCTAAGACGCCAAGGCGCAAAGAAACACCAACAACAAAAGTATTCATCTGCTCAGTAAAGACACGCCGCGGCGTGTCTCTGCGAAGTTACAGGATATACACTAAATTCCAGGTACCAAAAATTATTAATTCTTCATTCTTCATTCTTCATTATTCATTATTCATTAACTTCATTCAATCTTGAACACTGAGTCAGCAATTCCGCCGTTAACCTGAATTGCGGTAATCTTCAGCTCCAGATTCATCCCGCCTGCGTTTTGTTTCATCAGATGCGGATACAGCACTCCGTTCACTTCGCGGTAATCGCTCAGGTCGGTTGACTGCGTGATCTTTCCCTGTGGTGAGTCAACCGTGCGCTCCTCTCGTATTCTTAGTCCTGTTTCCTGATCATAAAAATGCCGGATAATGGCTCCACCCTGCATTTTTATTTCAACTTTCCAGGCAATCTTTCCTGCTATTTTATCGAGTCCCTTGTTTTCGATTGTAACACCGAGTTCATTCAACCGGAGAATATTGTGCAGACCGGCTTCAAACTGCATCATTTCCAGATTGTCGCCGGTAAGTTCTTCTTCCCCCATCATGCTCTTCTGATATGCTCTTTCACCGTCATACACAATAACCTGCTCCATTCCTGCAAAGGTGAATTTCTGAAGCATCTTATTTGGTGCTTTCTGATAAATTACCGCACTGATATCGTAATTCTGGATTTTTGCCTGCATCATTATAGTTTTATCCTGAACCTTCATGATATTATCAGCACCGCCGATTGCCTGTATATATTTACGGATGATATCTTCACCGCTGAGAATATCTTCTTCGTGGGCAGGTTCCGGTATTCCGGGACGATTTCCGAGTTCATCAAAGTAGATAACCTCTTCATCTGAAAATTTGCTAACCTTTTCCAGAATTTCATCTGCCTTTCCAACCAGAATAATGTAAGAGCGGTCAGCAAGGATATACTTTTTTGCCGCTGCTGAAATATCTTTTGGGGAAACAGTGCTGACTGCTTTCAGGTAATTTCTGAAATAGTCTTTGGCAAGTTTATAACGTTCGGTATTGATGGCAAAGTTCGCTACAGTCTGCGGGATTTCAAGAGAAATTGCAAACGATCCGCTGATATAGTTTTTAACCATCTGAAGTTCTTTTTCAGGTACCGGTTCCTTTCCGATCCTTTTCATTTCATTAAGGATCTCAGTAATCGCGCTGTCTGTTACCTCATTGCGCACGTTTGCAGATGCTAAAAAACTCCCGATGAGTGGGTCATTATTCAAAGATGAATATGCTCCGTACGTCCATCCGTTTTTCTCACGCAGATTCAAAAATAATCTGAAGGTTCCACCGCCCAGTATGGTGTTGGTAACGCGTGCTTTTATGACATCGGAACTATTCATCGAAAGTTGTACAGGATGACCAATCAGGATATTGGTTTGCACCGCATTTTCACGGTCAACAATAGCGATAACCGGTTTCCGCGGAAGTTCTGGTGATTGATACGTATGCTTCGGAACATCTTTTTTCTGCCATTTTGCAAAATATTTTTCTGCAAGTTTCTTTGCTTCCGGAAGTGTTATATCACCTACAATGGCCATATATCCGATCTGGGGACGGAAATAGGTTTCGTAAAAAGATTTGCAATCCTGCAGGGTGAATTTCTCAACTGATTCAGCGGTTTCATATTCAGCATAGGGATGGCCTTCACCGTAGTAGAGTTTTTTCATCACACGATCTGCAATAGCATCCGGTTCTTCCAGCGAAGCAGCAAGGTTGGACTGCATCATCTGCTTAATCTTAGCCAGCTCCTGCTCGGTGAAGTTCGCATTGATGGTGATATCGGACATAAGATCAAATAGCGTTTCAGCATGCTTTTTTAGTGCATAGCCGTAAACACCACCTGCTGAAGTTGAAATGGTTGCTCCAATTTTATCAATCTCCTCATCAAGCCGGTCTTTGCCGCGGCTTTTGGTTCCGGTTCTCAGGAGCATTCCTGTTGCTGATATATATCCGGTTTTGTCTTTCTCAAGGACCGGGTCACTATTCAGAGTAAGCGATACTGAAAGAACAGGCAGTTTGTCATTTTTCACGACAAAAACTTTCAGTCCGTTTTTCAGTTCAAATTTTTCATAACTGCCGATTTTTATCTCCGGAGCGGGACCGGGAACGGGAGGTTTGGTTCTGTCAACCTGCGGCCAGAGTGCAATATTCAGTACAATAAATATATATAATAACTTTTTCATGATTTCATTCTCCTCTTATTGCTTTCCCGCCGGTCTTGGCAGATAATAAAGGGTGACTCTGTTTTCCGGGGTAAGGTATTCCCGTGCTACTTGCTGTATATCCTCACGGGTGACTTTCAGATACTGATCCAGATCGGTATTTATCAGATTACTGTTCCGGAAGAACAGATAATACTGCGCCAATGCTTCGGCGATACCCTGAACGCGCTGCTTATCACCAATGAAACTGGTCTCAATCTGATTCCGCAGCTTGATGAATTCATCTTCTGAAATCATATTATCCTGAACTTTTTTCACCTCGCGGTTTACCGCCTCCTCATTCTGGTCGGCGGTTTTACCCATGTTTGCGATGGAGTAGATTACAAACAGCCCTGGATGCTCAAGAGCAAAGGGGAACGATCCGGTTGAGACGGAGAGCTGGGTATTATCAACCAGTTCTTTATATAAGCGAGAACTCTGTCCGGATGAGAGCAGGGTAGTCAGCATATTGAGCGCGTAGAAATCAGAAGTTCCCATTGCAGGGATGTGATATGCCTGAATCACTGCGGGGAGCTGAATCTTGTCATAAACAGTATCGCGTACTTCAGCGGTTTTCTTTGGTTCAACTTCCTTAGGGCGCGGTATATCTTTGGTGCCCCGCGGTATTTCACCAAAGTATTTTTCGATCATCTTTTTTGTCTTTTCAATATCAAGGTCACCTGCAATGGAAAGTACTGCATTGTTGGGGACATAAAAAGTTTTGTAGAAATCTCTGAATTCCTCAATGGTTGCCTCATCTATATATTGAAACGAGCCGATTGGCGTCCACCGGTAAGGATGCACCTGATATGCGTGAGTGAAAGTTTGCTCAAGGAAACTTCCGTAGGGCTGGTTGTCAATCCGCTCGCGGCGTTCTTCTTTTACAACAGCGCGCTGGGTTTCAACACCGGATGAGTCAATCTTAGCATGAAGCAACCGCTCCGATTCAATCCACAGCCCCAGTTCAAGCTGATTGGAAGGAAGCAGAAGGAAGTACCTCGTTGCGTCAAAATCTGTTGATGCATTAAGCTGGCCGCCGGCATTTTGCACGAGAGAGTCAATCTGCCCCCGTTTGATATTGGCTGTACCTTCGAACATCAGATGTTCGAAGAAGTGTGCAAAGCCGGTTCGTTTGGGATCTTCGTTTTTTGACCCAACGTGGTACGTAATGGTAACTGCAACAATCGGGGTTGAATTATCCTGATGAAGGATTACATGCAGCCCGTTTGGCAGATCATATTCGGTGAATTCGATTTTCTTTGACTGTGCCGCCAGGGTGATTGACAGAAGCAGCAACAGCAGAGCAGATTTGTTTTTCATGACAGAGCAGTGCGTTTGTGGTAAAAATAAAAAAATCAATTGCCCAAAATACCAAAAACCCTCCGCCTCATCAGGCAAAAAATGAGGAACGGT